>JADFQT010000046.1 GCA_022561675.1 Chloroflexota bacterium | reverse complement strand
TTGAACACCAGCGCGTAACCGTGAGGAGGCCATATCGAGTTGAATTGGCGCCCGCGGCTCAGCGGGAACTGCGGCGATTGCCAAGGGAAGCCCAGGCCAGGCTGGCCACGCCAATTCAGTCTATGGCAGAAATCCCTCGTCCAGCCGGTGTAAGGAAGCTGCGTGGAGAGGAGCGGACTTGGCGAAAGCAGGATGGTCCCTACTGAATCGTCTACGAACCACCACATCGGCCTGGAGGATTTCGTCGGACTCCTCCTCGGAGAGCCGGCCCCCTGCCACCGCTTCGTCGAGGAGTGCGAACAACCCGTCCCCGGACAGGACGTGGACCCGCCGGACCAAGCGGCCGAAATAGGCGTGGCCCCGTTCCCGGTAGCGACGTTCTAGATTGCTTCCTTTGAGCCGTTTCACATCCGTCACCATCCTGAGTTGCTCCCCCAAAAGCCGGGCCACCTGCAGGATCAGCTGATTCACCCGCTCCTCGGTGCGGTGCTGGGCCTCGACCAGCTCGCGGACTATCTGGGGAGGGTTAGCAATTCCTCAGTCAACACCAAACGACGTAGCTCCGCTCGCCACTCGGGGTGCTGCTCCAGAATCTGGACGAGGTCGCGAAATTCCTGGACTGTGAAGGCCATTGCCCCTCCTCGCCCAATTATAGCAGCAGCGGATCCACCTCACCTTCCAAGCCACACCTCCAGCTGCTCAGAAGCTCTACCTCAGGGTAGGAAGTGAGGTTCGTCCCTCACGGCTGCCAAACACTCCTCCAGGGATAGGTCTCGATAAATCTCCCACCACTGCCCAGTGTGTCTCATGTACGATAGGTTGTAGTTGTCATCGGCGAGGTATTCCAAACGGGCGAACCTTGCCTCAAAAAAGGGCGATATGGCATTCGGCCCGGGGCAGCGATACTGGGAACAGAAGTAAAAATAGTTGCGATGCCATTTGGTGTAAATGTCCACAACATAGTTGAAGCCTTCACCTTTAGGAGGAGGCTTGATGTGGCCGGGCTTGAGAACGGTCTCAATGATCTCCCGCGCCTTTGCTTCTACCTCGGCCTTAGCTCCATCGGGGACTTTCGGCTTGGGCTGCCTTGGAGGGCTGTAGGTCCACACTTTTCGTCTAGATGCCATGCCACCTCACACCGCCATGAAGGATTCCTGGACTCACCTGATGAGCCAAAATAGTACAACATCCCTGACTTTAATAGCACTCTCCTTCGCGGTCAATCGCCCTGCCCCGACTCCGGAACCATCTGGTGCAGTGACTGCTTAGCTACGGCTTGGCACCAGCTCAGGACTAGCCTTACCTAAGCAGGCTATCCAGCCTAATCGTGCAGCTAGGTTGCTTCCCTCAAGGCTTTCGCTTCAACAATAATCAAACCAAATTCACATTGACAATGTCACGGTAGGGGTAGTTTATTGACCAGGATACAGTGATCTTGGGTAAAGGCTCCGCCAGCTTCACTGATAGGGGTCCTGGGAGCACCGGTTGCCCAAATCTTCCCAACATCGATTGACATAAAATTGACTCCCCTATTGCGTCCCGTTAGAGGTGACACGTGAACGTCTCAGCGCCAACCAGGGCAACTTATATCTGGGACTTACCCACACTGTGGGGCTTCTTGGACCACCCTTCCGGCAGCGTACAGGAATGGGCAGCGTCCCATCTTCTGGGACTCTACCCTGAAGCCACAGAACAGGCACTCGAAATGCTGCCTCAAGTCTCTGGTGCCGTCGCATTTCAGCTGCTGGAAAGCATGCGGAGCCTGGCGCTCCCAGAAACTGGCTTAGAACCTCTACAGCAGTTCCTGCGGAGTGATCCGGAACCACATCGCAAGTGCCTGGCCGCCGGCCTGCTGTTTCGCCTGGGCAGAATTCCTTCTGATGAGGATCTGGCCGATATACCGATAGAAATGCTGGTTCGTGCTCTCCCAGACACCGAAGCGGCCGTGGGGTTCGTGTTCCAGGAATTCCTGAAAGGCCAGAGCACCGGAAATTCTATAATCCAGGCTATGGCTGAGGCGTGTAATGCCGAGAATCTATTTCACGCGTTGGACCGCGCTTCCCGAAAGGGATTGCGGCAGACGGTCGGATCCCTGGAGAAATTGTGGCAGGTTAAACTCCCCACCATCCAAGGGGTGAAGGATCGGAGCAACGCCCAACGCCTGCTGCAAGAAACTCTGGACGCGACTACAGAACCTGATTCCGGCGCTCACTCCCGGTTTCCTCTCCTCACCGATCAACTTCACCAAGACCGGGAACGCATCAGGACTCTGCTAAAAACCACCGAGGAATGTGAGGCCAGAGGGGAGGAGGCTCCTTCCGGTGAAACTCGCCTCTTGCTGGCTTGTGTCCTGGCGCTATATCGGGACGCTGTTTGCCTGAAGGGTCTGTCAGAGAACTCGGATCCTATGGAGTCATGGGGATGCCTGGCACTGCGGCCATGGCAGGTTCAGAAGGTAGAACCGGAACTGGCCGCTTCCCTGCAGGACCTGGAACCCGAGGGAGCCCTTTCCGGCCTGCGGGAAGTCCTGTCCTCAGGCTGGGGCTACTGCGCCTATCCCTTCTACATCCTGGCAGCCCTGAGAGTGCCAGGCAGCCATCAGCTCCTCCAGGAAGCTCTGGATGGCCAGTATGGAGATATTGTAGCCGAGGAGGGAAGCGAGGCGGAACGGTTGATGCTGAAAGACCCTGAGGCGATGGAAGCCCTCCTGGCAAGGTGGCGGCAAAGCCCCCCCGAACCTCACCGGCTGCATATCCTGGCAGAGTATCCTACGGAAGGAGTGGCACAGTTTCTGCTGGAGCACTTCGATGAGTATATGTCTCAGCCCTTCTCACTTTACCTGGTAGATACAATGGGTGAGGTTGCCTCCCCACATTTCCTGGAGCCTCTGGCAGAGGAATGGCGTGAGGGAGAGGAGGCCATAAGACGTACTGTCTGGTTTCTGGCAGAGCTCCATGGGATGGAAGGCGAGGCAACCATCCAGCACATTCCTCGGGAAACTAAAGAGGGAACTGATTTGGCCGAGGCCCTCAAAGACCCTGACAAGATGGTGGAGGTGCTTCGGAATAAGCGCCTATCTTTACCTCTGCGGTGTACCGCCTGTAAGCGTACCTACAAATACCAGTTGGAGCGAGTGTATTTAGGCAAACGTGCCAAAGATGTAACCATTGGCCAGATCGTGCAGTGCAAGGGGTGCGGGCTCCTGGAGACCCACGAGTTCACCGACGAGAGCATTAGCTCCCTGTCCCTCGAACTCATGCGGTTCAGCGTGCTGTCAGAGTTGCCGGGGGACGGCGGGCCGCCTGACACCCCTCTCATTGGTCAACCAGCTGCGATAACCGCCGCCGGCAAGAACTTCCGCAGTGTGTCCGAGGCCTACCACTTCCTGGTAAAGGAGGTGGAAAGGGAACCGGACAATGCCGAGTTGCGCCGGCGGTTAGGCAATATCTTGCGCAATGGTCTACGGCCTGACCTGGCGATGCCCCATTACCAGGAGGCCTTGAGCCTCGACCCCAAGGAAATAGACTCGGTTTACTCAATTGCTGACATTCTGGTGGATCAGGAGCGCTACCAGGAGGCAGTGCCCTATGTGGAGACCCTGGCGACTCTTTGCCGTGATCCCCAGTTGGATGAGGGGTTGGGCCGGGATATCTTCCGGTCACTATTGGACCTGGTGGCGGAGATCAAAGCCAAAATCGGGTATGGTATCGATCTTTTATCGCCGCCTGAGGGGTACCCGGATATAAAACGGGAGGCCAAGGAACCGGCGGTGCTGGAGCTCCTGACCCTGGACCCAGGGAAACCTGGGGACTTCGAAGCGATGTACCACCTCTTTCGCCACGGGTCCCTGCCCGAGGGTGGCACGGAGCATAGATGGGGGGAGCCGGAAGCTGACTCGTGGCGACCTACGTCCGCTGATCCAATCCGGGTGAGTAAAATAGGGCGCAACGATCCCTGTCCTTGCGGCAGCGGTAAGAAGTACAAGCGATGCTGTGGGAGGTGACAGGTCTGAACCAGGCATTTGTGTCCAGGAGGGGGCTCGTTTAGTCGGCCAGCCTTCTTCGCGATAAGATGGATGGGATGCTTTTCTCTAAACATCCGGGTACTCTATTGAGCCCTCCTGTTTTCAGTCCTCTTTATCTGGGGTTAGCTTGGGAAAGCAGACAATTGCCGGGTGGTGCGCGCAATTTTCCCCTATGCACCCCGAGCTAGTCCCAGGTAATTTCCGTACAATTCGCGGTGCGGCGCGTTCCCCTATTTAGTATAGAACCCTACCTTACTAAACCAAAGCTAAGGTGGGACCCACATAGTTACATATCCAAACTCTGCGGGTTTCACCTTGGTATTAGCGACCATGAATCCGCGGTTCACCACCACTGATGAAAATCTCTAGACTTTCATAGCAGTTTAGAGGGGTCTCAGCATTGCGGGCTCGGCTGGGCAGGGCCCGGTGCAATCCCCCGGCAGTATAGGGGATTGGGGGAGTGATGAACGGCGGGAGTGATAAACGGAGAGAACCGCACCCCGTGCTGGCGTTAAGCTCGCGATCAACCGAGGCCTAAAACAATGCCAAAGTGAAACACACTGGGTTCAGTGTGGCCGACCTGCAGGTCCCAGCTTAGCTTTGGTATAGAATTGGGGCGGTCCTTAATTGACCGGTCCCAAGGACAACGTGTAGGAAGCCGTCTGCACAGTGCCCGGGGCCATGGCAAGAACCGCCACCACAACGCGAGCGTAGTCTTGCGGGGCCTTTAGGATAATTTCCCCGTTATTCGCCTGGTCCAGTGGCACCTGCAACACCCGGCTCTCTTCACCGTCCTCTTTGCCAACCAAAATGACCTGAACTGCAAAATCCTGCCGCACCCGATTATTGATTCTCACAAACCCGGCCGGCTGCCACGCCGCGTCGTCCACCTCCAACTCCACCTCCGGGATGGAGATATACCGGATGCAAAGTCCTATCCCGTCGATGGCGTCGTCGGTCACGTACTGAAAACGCAGCAGTACTTCCGAGCCCACGAAGGGAGTAAGGTCTACCGTCTGGTCGATCCATCCCCGGCTCTCACCGGTGTAGCCGGAGCCGAAACCGTTGCCAATAGGATTTCGCGGAGAGGTTTCCGGCGTTTCCAAAATTTTCCACGACTGTCCCTGGTCCTGCGACACCTGCACGTAGCCGTAATCCCAGTTTTCTTCCACCTCGTACCAGAGCTGATATCTCAAAGTAGCGCTGCTGATCCCGCTCAGATCCACCCTCCGGCTGAGGGTGGAGTTGATCGAATCTCCGGTATTGCTCCACCAACACCCTACCTGGTCCACCTCCGCCGGGATCAGCACGTTTTCCACCGGTCCACTAAATTGGAGCCATATGGGCTGGTCGAAGTTTGCCAGCTCCGTATAATCAGCGGCATATTGGGGTATTTCCCCGCTGAACTCCCGGTAGGACTCGATCGATCTGTCCACATTGGCCCGAACATCCAGATCCTGGTAACCATAGATGCCTGGGCTCTCATCGAGGATGTTGGCCGCTACCCAGTCTCGCAGCACCGCCTCAGCGTCGACGCCATAACCGCCGCCGGCCAGGTAGGAATCGATCCCCGCCAGGCCGTCGGCCGGATCGGCAACCAGCCGCCCGATGTCTTCCACCGGCCCATAATGCTCCGCCAGGTATGTCATAAACAGGGAGGACCCACCGTAGTAGGCGCCAATGTTCCGCTGGTCCAGCGGCCAGTGAATGAGGGAAACGTTGGGCGAGCGTAAAAACCGTCGGGTGTTCCTGGTCTCGTAGCCGGCCACCGCCACCGCCAACTCGGAAAGACCTTCGTTTACCCAGGTCTCCTCATTCGGGTCGCCGTTCCAGTGGACGGCATGCTGCAGCTCATGGGCCAGCACATCCAGGTACTGCCTGCTGCCGACCGGTAGGGCGGCGATGTTAATGTAGATGCTCTCCCGCTGGTTACTGTACGGGTAAACCTCCTTGGGATGCTCATCCGAGGAGCTGAAATAGCCTCCCACGCCCTGGAGCCGGGCGTGGATGATGCTTAGATGGGGGTCGTTGTCTACGCCGGGCGACCACTCCCGGCCGAAGGTCTCGCTTATTTTTGGATAAATGTTTTCTTCGAACTCTCGGGCGCCGCGTTCCAGGTCCTCCTGATCTACCTCCGTTCCATTCTCGATATACCAATAAGCCTGGTCCGTAACCAGGCGCAGCTCGAACTCCGCTTGATAAACCTCCAGAGCCAAGAATCGAATCAGCCAGAAGGTTTCTTTCCTCCCCTGGCTAAAACTGACCGGTTCTGGATTAACCACCCTCGGTATATCCGGAGACCCCGGAGGCCAAATCAGCTCCTTGGCCAACTGGAAAAGGTCCCGGTCCGGCGCGGGCTCGAAGCTGGTCGCAGGTTCTGAAGGCAGCTCCGTCAGGGCTTGCAGTCCCGGCCCCCTGCCCTTTACCGTAGCAGGAGTCGCGGTGGAAGTAGGGACAGGCGGCGGCGGCGCTAGTGGGGTCGCCGTCAAGGACTGGGTAGGAGCCGGTTGGGCAATGGTCGGTGCAGCAGTGGGAGACGCGCTGGCAGAGGGATTTTGGGGAGCCTGTTCTCCACAACCGGCCGCAGCGGCCAAGATGACTGCGGCGGGCAGTAACTGGAGAAACCTGAACATCACGCGGTAGACGGCGTTTCTCATCTATCGTTTTTCAGCATAGTTTTTGAATAACCACCTTTGAAAAACCACCAGATGCTACCTCCCGGAGATCCTTCGTGCGGTCCATCTTGAGGCCAAATGGATGCTGGTGTCAGTTAAACCGGTTCATAACCCGGTCTATGTTCTCTTCCAGCAGACATTCCCCGGCCAGGATGACCTGCTCCACCGCTTCCGCGATTACCGGCTCCTCCTCTGGGGAAAAGCGGTCTAGCACATGAGTAACATTGCCTCCGACCTGCGCGGGCCGCCCGATTCCGATGCGCATACGAGGAAAGTCCCGAGTGTTCAGCGCGGCGATGATGGACTGAATGCCTCTGTGTCCGGCGTCGCTGCCGGCAGCTCGCAAGCGCAGCCTGCCCATCGGCAGGGCCATTTCATCGTAAACCACCAACAGATCAGAAGGCTGGACGGAAAAGCGCGTCAATAAATAGCGAACACCCTCCCCACTGTTGTTCATAAATGTCCTGGGCTTGGCCAGCACCACATCCTGATTCAGGTGTCGACCCATACCCAACACCGCCTTGGCTCGCCTCTGGGACAGCGGTATACCCCAGGTCCGCGCCATAGCGTCGATGCAGCGAAAGCCGATGTTATGCCTGGTGCCGGCGTATCTTTCCCCAGGGTTGCCCAGACCGACGATAATCCGCATCTGCCAATTATCTCAGTATCTGTCCGATAAATCCTACCAACTCCGGACTCAGCGTATTGCACAGCGCCGACAGATCACTGGCCTGAATTATTTTGAGCAGATCTTCCAATCTTTGATCCCTTTCTCCTCGCATAATTTTCTCCACCAGCAGGTTGCTCAGTCGCCGGGATTGCGCATCAAGTTCAAACTCTATTGCCCGAATAGTGCGTTGCAGATCATCCAGGGAGAGTACCTGATCCAGCGCAAGCCCACAGCCGGAGCAGCGGGGGTGGTCTCTCAGCTCCTCTTCCAGCTCCGGCTGTTGCCGGGCACACTGGGCAAGGTCCGTGCCCCAGTCGCGCAGGGTGTCGGACAGGCCCTCACCCAGGGGAGGAGCCAGATCCGGCAATGTGTTCAGCAGCTCCAAAGCCCGCAGCTTGAGCCGGCCATCTTCCAAACCGCGTTGATAGTCGGGTAACTGCTGCTGGATGGCCCGGTGGTGGCCCAGGTAGGCTGCGGCATAGCTGGACTTGAACCGAGAGATCTGGTGCGAAAGGGCGTCCCAACTCTCGGCGAAGCGAAGCAAGCTGGCTGGCAGCATGGTAGCCCGCAACGCCTGTATCTCTAACGCCAGCTCCGGCCAACTCGCGGATAGTCGCTCGGAGGTTGGCGCATCATCCAGGTAAGCCCAGACATGCTGCAACAGCTGAGAATTTTGGGACAGACGGGACAGTCGCCTCAAAATCCCCAGGTCCGATGCCAGGTCTGCCGGACTCAGGTAGACCGCCCGCAGCGCCTGATAGGACTGAACGAAGCCGGCGCCGCCGAGCCCAGACAGGCGACTCAGTGATTCAGCGATCGCAAGGTCCCGGCCTGCCAGATCCCCCCGGTCGGCGCGGCCCAGCAGCAGGTTCAAAAATTGTGTGCCCTCGGCCGCCTGTTGGACCAGATCGTCTATCCCATCCCGAAGCTGGGATTCCTGAAGGGATGGAGATTCGCCGGGCGCGACGGGATGGAGGTCGGGGTTAATCAAGGAAATGTAGGTCAGGGTGTCGTTCCAGTTCGGGTCGGTTATCGGGCCGATAGTGGTAGCACCTTCCGACAGCTGGGGGTCCCAGGCCAATACCGGCACCAGGTCGGAAGTAATCCGGCTGCCAAAAAGAATCTCCCCGCCCAGCAGCGCCGGCTGGTAGTCAGCAGCTAACCGCACCTCCAGCTCAGGCTTTTCCCGGTGCAGAAACAGCAGCAGATGCAAGGTAGCTAGAGGACCGGTCAGCCCAACCTGGTGGGCCAGATAGTGGTGGAGGGCCTGCCAGGGCGCCGGCACCGGGGAGGTCTCCAAATAGTCGGCTATCAGTTCTGCGACCGGATTACCTCTGGGCTCCAACGATTCCGGCGACTGCAACAATTCCAGGCCCGGGCCAAAGTCCGACAGAACCTCGGGGAGAACCTCCGGGGCTGCTCCCGACTGCTGGAACAGGGCGGCAAACAAAGGAGCCGCGTCTTCCGGAGTGAAGGGGCGAGGCAATTCGACGGATTGAATTGGCCGGGACTGATAAGCCTCGGATAGCAGCCACCCGGCGATGCTGCCGAACCAGCCTATGGGATCCATGCCTACAAAGGGGTTGCCCGGGTAGGCAACTCGTTCTGGTCCGGAGACCACGCTGCCCGAGGAATACCGCAGCGACTCCTCCGACATCAGCTGTTGCTCCAGACCCTCCTGCCGGCGACGCAACGTGGTGCGAATCAGCTCCGTTTCGGCGTCCCTCTGCGTAAGATACAGGGCCTGAGTTTCCCGGATGGTGGTTAGCTCGCCGGTTAGGCGGCCCCGCTGCCGGGATACTCCCGCGCCGGGGGTGCAGACGGCGATACGAGCGTCGTGGACTTCAGAGCGGCGAGCGGTCGGAGCTCCCTGCCGACGCAACAACAGGACGATGCGGAAGTACAGCTCCCCGGTCAGGGGTTCTCCCCAGACCGGGTCCCAGCTATTAGCCCGAATAACCTCACCGGGGTAGCGCAGCCCCAGATAATCATGAGCAAAGGCTTGGGGTTCCCCAAGGGGAAACTCCTCCAACCAGACGCGTGGTTCGCCGTAAATGGTCATACTTGCTAAGCCTTGGATGTATAGATAAACAGGGTCGGGGGAGCCTTCGTTTGGGGAAATCCCCCTCGGTCCTCCTTTGCAAAGGGGGACTGAGGGGGATTTGGACCTACCTAGTCTAATAATTTTCCCAAGGAACAGTAAGGTAACCTGGCAGATAATTATACCGGTAGGGCTGCCCCAATGACACCATCCCCCGTGGGGCTACTAATTTCCGTCTTCCATATCTACTTGCCAACTTCCGCAAGGTTGGGGTCCAAGCCTGACTCCCAGCTTTGACGGCCCAGCTTTGACGGGGTAACTAGGGGAAGGTATTATGGGTTATCTTTTATCCCGGCCCAATGACCGATCCTGATTGGTCCGGCCAAAGGGCTCACCCAAATGGGCCGCCCCGATGATCCGCAAAGAGGAGACACGATGAAAGCAGTGTACATCGACCAGCACGGCGGTCCGGAGGCTTTGACCCATGGGGAGCGTCCCGAGCCGGAGGTTGCCCCGGGGGAGGTAATGCTTCGAGTAGGGGGAAGCGCACTGAACCACCTGGACCTGAGCCTTCGCGCCGGAACCGGCTATCGCGGTGGCCTGCCCCGAATCCTGGGTTGCGACATCGCCGGCGAAGTGGTGAATATCAGTCCGGAGGCGCCCGGCGACCTGAAGGTGGGGGATCGGGTACTGCTGGACAACCGGACCAAGTGCGGCGCCTGCCCCAGCTGCCTGCAAGGCCTGGATCAGTATTGCGCCAACCAGAAGCGGCTCGGAGTGGACCTGGATGGGGGTCACGCCGAATACGTCACCGCGCCGGCCATCAACGCCCACCGCATTCCCGACTCCATGTCCTTTACCGAGGCCGCCGCTCTGCCCATCGCCGCCCATACCGCCTGGCATTGCCTGGTTACTCAGGGCCAAATTCGTCCCTGGGACGACGTGCTGATCCAGGCGGCGGGCAGCGGCGTGGGCAGCATGGGCATTCAGATAGCCAAGATGTTCGGAGCCCGGGTCATAACCACCGCGGGCAGCGACTGGAAACTGGAAAAAGCCAGGGCGTTGGGAGCTGACGAGGTTATCAATTACCGGGAAACCCCGGACATCAGCCGGCGGGTGAAGGAGCTAACCGACGGTCGGGGAGTCGACCTGGTGTTCGACGTGGTCGGCGCGGACGTATGGGAGGAGAACCTGCTCAGCCTCAAACCAGGGGGTAGGCTGGTCATAACCGGGGTCACCTCCGGAGCGCGTGCCAGCATGGATCTTTCTATTCTCCAGGGACGGCCTTTGCAGTTGATGGGCAGCGGCGGACGCAGCCGGCGCACCTTTGCCGACATGATGAAAATGGTCAATCAGGGGTCTTTACACGGCATTGTTGACCGGGTATTTCCCTTGGCCGGGGTGGCCGAAGCCCACCGGGTCATGGAGTCCCGGGAGTTTTTCGGCAAGCTGGTAATTGAAAGCTGACCCGGGTTACTTGTTCAAGCCGTCTGGCGATCGAGTAGCATCCCTTGATCCGCCAGCGGTCAAATAGATAGCCAGATAGGTCGCTGAACAGGTAGCCAAACTGGGTTAAAGGCGTTAGAATACGCCAGATTCAGCTAGATAGGACCCGGACACTTAGGACCCTGAAACTGCGGTGATCCCAGCCGGTAGTTAGGCTGTCCCCTTCGGCCACCTCAAGTGGCAGCTCGGCTGCCCACCGATGATTTAGCTCAAAGCAGGAGGATCCGTCATGAAATTCGCGCGGTATCTCGCCCACGGTCAAATTAGCTACGGCGTAGTGGAAGGGGACTCGGTAAAGGAGCTGAGCGCCAGCCCCTTTGAGAGCTTCCAGGTCACTGACCACACTCACCCACTGTCCGAGGTGAAGCTGCTGGCCCCCTGCATCCCTCGGAAAATCCTGGCTATTGGCCTCAACTACTCCAGCCACCTTCACGACCGTCCTGGACCCACCGAGCCCATGGTGTTTTACAAAACGCCAACCTCGGTAATTGGACCAGACGATACCATCATCCGTCCCAAGGGAACCGAAAGGCTGGACGCGGAGTGCGAGTTGGTGGTGGTTATTAAGGACACCTGCCGCAACGTCTCTGAAGCCGATGCCATGAAGCATGTGCTGGGGTACACCTGCGGCAACGACGTCAGCGCTCGAGACTGGCAGCGCGAGGACCGCAACTGGTGGCGCGCCAAGTCTTCGGACACCTTCTCCCCGGCCGGGCCGTTCATTGTGGACGACATCGATCCCCACGACGTTCGGGTGAAAACTCGCATAAATGGCAAAGAGATTCAAAACGAAAGCACCACCTACCTCATATTCAACATCCCCACGCTGATTGCCTACTGCACCCAGTTCGTCACGCTGGAAGCGGCGGACATGATCTACACCGG
>JADFQT010000273.1 GCA_022561675.1 Chloroflexota bacterium | reverse complement strand
GAATGCGAGGGGTTGGTGATTATTCCTAAGTCACATCGGCGACATTGGCCGCCGCTCCCTCCGGGATCATGCCGGAGAACAAGTCTGGGTGGATCAGCTCCGCCATCATCTCCAACCCGGTTACCAACCTGGGACCCAACCTGCTGGTGTAGGCCGCGGCGTCCAGCACATAGGTCCGGCGCGCTTGCACGGCGGGAAGGGTGTTCCAGCCCGGCAGGGCGGTAAGGGTTGGGATGTCCTCCTTGGCCCGGTCCAGGTCGAAGCCACACGGCATCAGCAAGATGACCTCGGGCTGGCTGGCCACCACCTCATCCCAATCTAAGCGCATCGAACCCTGGTCCTTACTGCCAAAACTGCTGATGCCTCCCGCCAGCTCCACCATCTCCACCACCCAGTGGCCGCCGCAAAGCAGTGGGTCGGTCCACTCCAACTGCAACACCCGGGGCCGGTAGGCAGCCTGGGATACCCGGCTGACCACAGCATCGATGCGAGCCTGCAATTCACCGGTCAGGACATCGGCCGCTCCTTCCCTACCGGTCGCCCGGCCTACCCTTCGGATATCCTCCAGAACATCCTCCAAAAGGGTTGGGTTCAGCGAAAGAACCTGGGGCTCCCGGCGAAGAACTTTCCCCAGCTCGGCCACCTGCCGAGCGGAGAGGGCTCAAACGTCGCAGATCGCCTGGGTCAGCAGCAGATCAGGCTCGGCGGACTGCAGCGCTGCCAGGTCGGTGTTGTATAGCCCCAGTCCCTGGCCCAGTCTTTGAGCCATAATTCGGGTGATTTCGCCACTGGTGGAATGGATGCCGTCAAAAACACTGCGGACTATGACTGGCTTGCTTCTAGCCTCTAGTGGGTAGTCGCAGCGGGCGGTGACGCCGTGGAGCTGGTCCTCCAGGCCCAAGGCATAGACGATCTCGGTAGCGCCGGGCTGAAAGGAGCAAATGCGCATGGAGAACTCCAGGACTTACTGTTTTAAGCATTGGTCGACGCGGCTGGTGCCGATAGCCAAGACGGATGGCCCGACCGGCAGGGCCAGTGTAGTTTGATGATCGAGTAGGGTCAATGCTGGGGAGACGACAACTACCCGGCGCTGAGCCGAACTGACGCGGGGAGGTCCATGGCGTAGAGCGCGGCCGTATATCGAGTGCCAGCCGTCTTTTCTTCGAGGGTAGACCACCCGGGGATTCAAGAGAGTTCTTGCCGGAGATGCCGATGGGCCGGCAGGCGGCCGGGAGGAAGTCTGCCCGGCGGGTAGGACCTGCTTAGGAACCCGTGGATTCTGAAAGGGACTCTAAAAGGGAGCCTAGTAGCGTGAGTCCCTCTGGCTGCACCGCATAGCCCAGGGCCAATAAGCCTACGGCACCGGCCAGGCTGATAGTGGAGACCACACTGCCCAATTTCATCACGCCCAGTCCGACCATGACAAAGGCAGTCCCCCAAAGCCACCAGGGCGTCCAGACCCAGAACCCGACGCCGCCGGCCATCACCAGTGAGCCCAAGACAATTTTTGCTAGACCGATCATTTCGCTACCGAATATACCTTAGCATAAAACGATTTCGGAGGCCTATCCTGGCCAGGACCGCTTAAATCAATTATTTTGTCCGCCAGCGAGCAAAGATTGCGGAGAACTCTGGCTTTAATGGGTTGGCCCCCATCAACTCCCAGGCGCCGCAGCGGGTATCAAGGGGCTCTGCCGTTGGCACAACTTTCTCCCCTATGTATACTTAGGCAGACCTCCAGCGTTCCTCGGGGCGTTACCAGCAACCGGCTTCCGTTATGCCGAATACTTCAGGAAAAGGGGTCCGAAGAGTGTTAAACAAAGTTTTCAGCAGCTTTGATCTGGCCGTGGCCGATATTCCCGACGCGTCCACCATCATGTTCCCGGGATTTGGCGGGGTCGGCTCTCCGCAAAACCTGATCGCGGCCCTGCACCGGCAAGGCGCGAAGGAGCTGACTGGTATCTCCAACGGACACGGCGGGATAGACGGTCGGGTGGACGTGGGAACCTTGATTGAAGCGGGCCAGATGCGCAAGATGATCTGCGCCTTCACCGCACCTACTCATCCCTCTCGGATACCGCCCTTCGTGAGAATGTACAACGATGGCGAAATCGAGGCCGAGTTGGTACCTCAAGGAACTCTGGCCGAACGGATTCGAGCCGCAGGCTCGGGCATTGGCGGCTTTTTCACTCCAGCCAGCGTGGGCACCGAGCTGGCCGAGGGCAAGGAACATCGCGAGATCGGCGGCAGGACTTACGTGCTGGAGTTTCCAATGCCCGCGGACTACGCTTTTATTCGCGCCTGGAAGGCAGACACCTTCGGCAACCTGCAGTTCCGGATGGCCCAGCGAAACTTCAATCCCATTATGGCAATGGCCGCCACCATTACCATAGTCGAGCTGGAAAATGAGCCGGTGCCGGTGGGGGAGCTGGACCCGGACCAAATCCACGTCCCCGGGGTTTACGTGGATCGCCTGGTCTCAATCCCCGAAGACGGTATTTGGGCTTGATTGGCTAGCGGTCTTACTGGGCCTTTGATCTCAAGCTAAACACGGTCGGTGGAGCCACCGTTGGGGGAAATCCCCCTATATACCCCTTTAAAAAGGGGAACTGAGGGAGATTTGGATCTTGCAGGTTTAGAACTTTCTTCAGGGCTCAGTACTACCGGTGTTAAGGCATCTGGCAAATCCTCGGCAGCGTAGTAGGCAGGGACGAGTAAAAGGGTAAACCCCTCAGCGGTAATACGGCAGGCACCGGCTCCTTGACATCCGGTGGGAGTAAATAAAGGAAATGAGGAAAAGGTATCTGTTCGGCGGCGTCGCCTTGATCATCGTCCTGCCCATCGTGGCGCTGGCCTGGTGGCTCTTGTCGCCGCTGCTGGTGGACAAGACTGTAGAGGAGGAGTTGCCCTTTGCGGCCCAGGCGGTTGTTCCGGCCGGCATGACCAGAGACGAAGTGCAGGATGTCATGGCCGGCATGGCCAAGCTAACCAGACAGGTGGACGAGCCTATGCCCGACAAGATGACGATGGGCGCCAAGGACAGCTCCGGTGGGTCTTCCACTACCACCGCGCCCGGCATCACGGGAACCGCCCTGCCTGACAGCGCGACAACTACCACACCGGACGGTGCCGGAACTGCCGTAGTCCT
>JADFQT010000045.1 GCA_022561675.1 Chloroflexota bacterium | reverse complement strand
ATGACGCCCGTGCCTGCACCCGCTACATGCACGAGTATGGCGAGGACCGCACCCGGCAAGCCATGGCGGAGATAGCCGTCTCCACCAGGAAGTGGGCCAATTTAAACCCCAAGGCCGTGATGCACGACACGCCCATGACCTTCGACGACTACCACGACTCCCGCTGGGTGGCCTGGCCCTTCCACCTGGTCGATTGCTGTCTAGTAACGGATTCCGGGGCGGCCATCATCGTGACCACGGCGGAAAAGGCGGCGAATTGCCGGAAGCAGCCGGTATGGGTTCTGGGCGCGGCGGAGGGACACGACCACGGCCTCATCAGCACCATGCCGTCCTTTACCTCTCTCATCGCCCGGGAGTCCGGTCCCAAGGCGATGGGCCGGGCTGGAATCACCCACGACGACATCGACCTGACGATGATCTACGACTCCTTCACCTACACGGTGATGCTGACCCTGGAGGGGCTGGGGTTTTGCGGCCCCGGCGAGGTTCCGGACTTTGTCGCCGGCCAGCGCACCGCTCCGGGCGGCGACTTTCCCTTGAACACCAGCGGCGGCGGACTCTCCTACACCCACCCCGGCATGTACGGGAGCTTTTTACTGGTGGAGGCGGTCCGGCAACTGCGGGGAGAGTGCGGCGACCGGCAGGTCAAACACCGCCGAGACGCTAGCCAAAATCCTAAGATATCCATCGTGAACGGCACCGGCGGATCCCTGTCCTCCACCGGCACCGTGGTGCTTGCCACCGACTAGCAGTCATCCGTTGGCCAACAATCCGGGCCCAGCAATCGGGGACCGAAACGACCTGAACCCTTGGACCTCAACATCGGGCTTCAGATAGCGCCGGGCCTGCAGCAGCGCCTGAAAGGATGTTTAAGTTGTCCCTCCACTTGATAAGGGGAGGTTAGGAGGGGTCACGATACCTCCCATTAACAATTGTCCCGACGCAGAGGATGGGCGCCAGCTACCGCCGCTGGCCAGCGGCATCGCCAGCGACTATAATTGGGCCAAAGGCAATGGAAAGGGATGCGATTTGAGCTCCAAAGATGATTTCCGAACGGCTATGTCCAGATTCGCTACGGGAGTTACCGTGGTGACCAGTGTGGATGAGCAGGGAGAACCCCATTCCATGACCGCCAATTCCTTCACTTCGGTATGTTTGGATCCTCCGACGGTATTGCTTTGCTTGGCCCACGGCACCCACACCTACGGGTATGTGGAGCGTAGCGGGAAGTTCGGAATCAATATCCTGAGCGAGGAGCAGGAGGATCTGGGCGCCTACTTTGCCAAGCGGCCGGAGGACCGCACTGGGGACATGATATACGGGTACACCATGGCCGAAGGAGATGTGCCTCTTTTGGACGGGTCAATGGTGTTTTTCTCCTGCACCGTGGTTGGTTCGCACGTATATGGCGACCACACGGTCTACATGGGAGAAGTAAAAGAGGTTCGCCAGAATGAGGATGGCGAACCCCTGATGTTCTACCGCAGCCGTTGGTATCATCCGGCTCGACAGTAACTGGCGGCTCGTCAATAACCCGGCCTGATCCCTACTTTACCGGGGACAGAACTTTCTGGACCTGCCGCAACCGCGCTCCCGAATTCCAACCTGGTGGCTAGCTGCTGGGAACTTCCTTTTCAGGCTCATGTCCGTTGTCGGAAGAATTTTTGGGGGAGTAATCACTCTCCGTGAAACACGCCACCGAGGCCACGAAGTCGTCCGGTTCCCGGTCCCGCCAAACGATTACACCCGAGGTGTTGCGGCCGGCTACCCGGACATCTTCCAGGTTGATTCTGACCACCTGTGCCTTGGCGGAGATAATGAAAACCTCCTGACCGGCTAGGTCCACCACCACCCGGGCTGCCGCCACCGGACCGGTCTTATCGGTAACCCGGAAGGTTCGCACGCCCTGCCCTCCCCTGGAGTGTTGGGGATACCGCGACATGGCGGTTAGCTTGCCGTACCCGCCCTCGCTTACCACCAATAAGTGGTCCTTGGGAGAGATGGTGTTCATGCCGATTATCGTATCACCATCCAGCAGCCTCATTCCCCGGACCCCGCCGGCGGCCCGGGAGCGGGGCCTCAGGCCTTCCACCGAGAAGCGGATGGCCTGTCCTTTCGCCGATATCATCACCACGTCCTGGGCATCGCCCAGTTGGGCCACGCTGACCAGCTCGTCGCCCGGCTCCAGGTCCATAACAATCAGCCCCCGGTTCTGGATGTTGGATAGCTGACCCCTCCGCAGGGCTTTCACCTCCCCCAGGCGGGTGGCCAGAATCAGCAAATCCTCCTCCCTGGGGTTTTCTACCGGCAGTATGGCCTGCACCTGCTCTCCCTGGGCCAGGGGTATCAGGTTGACCAGCAGGGTGCCCCGCGCGGTACGAGATGACTCTCCGGGTATGCGGAAAACCCTCAGGGGATAGACCCGCCCCTTATTGCTAAAAAACAGCAGGGTGTCATGGGTGTCGACCACCACCAAATCCAGCAGGGCGTCATCCTCGCGCGTGGTCATGCCGCGCACGCCCTTCCCGCCCCGATGCTGGGTGCGGTAGGTATCGCAGGGCACCCGCTTGATGTAACCCCTCTGGCTGAGGGTCACCACCATGTCCTGGTGGGTGACAAATTCCTCATCCGTCTGACCTCCAAGCTCCTGCGGATCGATAACGGTGCGGCGCGCGTCGCCGTAATCCTTCTTCAGCTTTTCGGTTTCCGATTTGACCTGCTCCAGGATCTTGGCGGGGTTGGCCAGCAGCTCCTCCAGGGAGGCGATGGTGTTCATGAGCTCCCGATGCTCGTTTTCCAGACGCTCCCGTTCCAGGGCTGCCAGACGCCTCAGCTGCATGTCGAGGATGGCCTGGGCCTGCACCTGGGTCAAGACCAGGGTTTCCATCAAATTATTGCGGGCGGCTTCCACGTCCTGGGAAGCCCGAATGATCTGAATGACTTCATCCATCCGTTCGAGGGCCAGTAGCAGACCCTGAACTATGTGGTCCCGGTCTTGAGCTCGTTTCAGCAGAAACTCAGACCTGCGCCGAATAACCTCCTGGCGGTGTTCGATGAACAGAGTAAGGCATCGCTTCAACGGCAGCACTTGGGGTTGTCCATCGACCAGGGCCAGCATGATCACGTTGAAGGAGGTCCGAAGGGTGGTGTGCTTGTACAGGTTGTTCAGTACGATATTGGCCTGGGCGTCCCTCCGTAGCTCCACCACCACCCGCATGCCGTGCCGGTCCGACTCATCTCGAATATCCGAGATGCCGTCGATGCGCTTGTCCCTAACCAGTTGGGCGATCTTCTCCACCAAGTTGGCCTTATTCACCTGGTAGGGAAGCTCGGTAATGATAATCCACTCCCGCCCGCCGCGAACCTCCTCAATCTCCGTGGCCGCCTCCATCATTATTCGGCCGCGCCCAGTGTTGTAGGCCTCCACAATGCCGGAAGTGCCACGAATAATGCCCGCCGTGGGGAAGTCTGGCCCGGGCACCAGTTTCAGCAGATCCTCCGTGGTGCAATCGGGATTATCAATAACATGGATCAGCGCATCGCAGATCTCATTCAAATTATGGGGAGGGATATTGGTCGCCATTCCCACGGCTATGCCCGTGGCGCCGTTCAGCAGCATGTTGGGCAGGCGGCTCGGCAGGACCACCGGCTCCTCAATGGAGTCGTCGAAGTTGGAGCTGAAATCGACCGTATTCAGGTCGATATCGGCCAGCATTTCCTGGGCGATATTCGCCAGCCTGGCTTCGGTGTAGCGCATCGCCGCCGGAGGGTCGCCATCAACGCTGCCGTAGTTGCCCTGCCCATCCACCAAGGGATAGCGCAGGGAGAAGGGCTGGGCCATGCGGACCATGGCATCGTAAACCGAGTTGTCCCCGTGGGGATGGTATTTACCCAGCACCTCTCCAACGATGCGAGCGCTTTTCTTGTGAGAGGTATTGTTGCGGATTCCCATCTCCTCCATGGCGTACAGAATCCGCCTCTGGACCGGCTTCAGACCGTCACGCACATCGGGCAGGGCCCGGGCGACGATGACGCTCATGGCGTAGGTAAGGTAGGAGGTGCGCATCTCCTCCTGAATCCGAACCGGCCTGATCTGCCCGCCGGGGGGAGTTGGTGTCGCGGTTACCATATGCTAATGCTCCTTGTGAGTTGCTGGGCTCGCTGCGGGCGCAGTATTCATTTTGAGGCTAAAGGCGTGGCTTACGGTATTACGGAGCCGCAGCTCCAGCTTTCTGCTGATGCATCTCAGCCCGGTCGAGGAAAGCGGCGAAAAGATTGGCAAAGCTGCGTGGGACCTCATCCTGACGCTCCGGGTGACACTGGAAACCGATTACCCAGCTGTGTTCGGGGCTCTCCAGCGCCTCGACCAATCCGTCCTCCACCGAATAGGCGGTGGTCATAAGTCGGGGGGAGCGCTGGGCTTCGTTCAATCCCTGGTGATGCAGGCTGTTGACCCGGAAAAACCCGGCGCTGCCGATAACCGCAGCGGCTTTTGCGCCAGGCGAAAGGAAAATCGTGTGGGTCTGGGGCACCCAGCGCTCCTCATGCCGCTCGGCCCGGTGCCCTGGCAGGTTTTGAAGCAGCTGCCCACCCCGGGCGACATTGAGCAGCTGCATGCCCCTGCAGATGGCCAGCACCGGCATGTCCTGGTCCAGCGCAAAGTTCAGGAGACGCAGGTCCAGATCGTCCAGCGGGCGACAAACCTCCAGTCCGGCATCCGGGTCCGGAGATTGCCCGTACAAGGTGGGGTCTATGTCGGGGCCACCGGGCAACAGCAGGCCTCCTCCTCCCTCCATCAACCTCTCCGTCGGCTGGTCCTCCGCCCGGTCCTCCAATGGACTAAGCACCCTGACTTCCGCCCCCAAATCCTCCAACACCTGAACATACCGACGGGGATTTCGGGAGTCGGCAGAAGTCATAATAATGATTGTCATGAACATTTATATTATACTTGGTTTGGGCCTCCGGCGACACCTCTGTACTGCCCGCTCGCATCAGTTCCGGGGGGTTGGTTTTCTATCCCAAGTCCGAGCCCAATGCGGAGAGCGCCGGAGCCATCGCGGAAGTCGCTTGCCGAGGGCGTTTGCTAAATTCAGACGGTCTTTGATAAGCTAGATGCAGAACACGGAACCAGGGCATTGTTTCACTTTCGGCTGAAGCCAGTGGATGATTCCGCTCCACCCGGGGTTCGTCAAGTGGTGTTCTTCATTCAGTAGGCTCCACCCGTCAAGCTCCCCTCGTCATCTTTAGGCTCTAGTCATTAAATGAGGTAGTAGCCAAATGAAAGAAGCTATTCAAGAAGCGGTCAACCTGCTCAGCGACGGCCAGCCTTGTGTCTTGGCCACGGTAGTCCGCACCAAGGGATCGACTCCCCAAAAGTCCGGCGCCATGCTGCTGGTGCGAGAGGATGGCACCGGCGTCGGCACCTTAGGAGGAGGGTGCGTGGAAGGGGATATCTGGTTTGCCGCCAGGGAAATTCTGCACAATCATGGCGGGCCGGAGTTCAAGAACTACTACCTGAACGAGGATATTGCCGCCCGGGACGGCCTGGTCTGCGGCGGCACCATGTACTTCTATCTAGAGCCCTTCTGGGAAGGCACGGATTTCCTCGAAATTGGAGCCGAAGTGCTAAAGGCCTACGAAGGCGGCGATGCGGTGGCCCTGGCCACGGTGGTTAACGTGTCCGAAGGAGCGACCAATCTCGGCGCCAAGCTATTGCTCCGGCTGGACGGCTCGGTAGCCGGCTCCCTGGGGAGCTCCCAGCTGGATGAAAAAGCCACTGCGGTGGGGGAACGGGTCGCCCAGGTAGGCGCCGTCGAGAGTTTTACCACCGACGAAGGGACCGAGGTCTTCGTCGAGGGGTTCACCACTCCGCCGACCCTGGTAATGGTGGGCGGCGGGCACGTGGGCAAGGCCACCGCCGACCTGGCCCATACGCTGGGGTACCGGGTATTCGTAGTTGATGACCGCCCAGAATTCGCCAACGAAGAGCGTTTTTCCTACGCCGAGCAAACCCTGGTCACGGGGTATGAAGGCTGGGCTGACCACCTTACTCTGAACGTGAACAGCTACGTGGTCGTCGCAACCCGCGGACACAGGTACGACGACCTGGCCCTGGAGTCGGCGCTGTCGACCAAAGCCAGGTATATTGGCCTGCTGGGAAGCCGCCGCAAGACCCTGATGATTTACCAGCGCCTGCTTCAGCAGGGCATCCCGCTGGAGCGCCTCCAACAGGTGCGCGCCCCCATTGGATTGGACATTGGCGGGCTGACGCCGGAAGAGCTGGCCGTAAGCATCATGTCCGAGATAATCATGGTGCGAAGGGGAGGCAAGGGAGCCTCGATGACCATGGAGGAGCGGTATTTGCAGCGGGTTTCCGAAAAATCCCAGCGCGCGGTAAACGTCTAGGCCGAGGGGCTCAGTGGGCGAAGCGGTAGCGATTCTGCTGGCGGCCGGGGAGTCTCGCCGGATGGGTCAGCTCAAGGCCCTCCTGCCCTGGCAGGGGGATACCCTGCTCGGCTGCCAGGTCTCTTCCCTGCTTCAGGCTGGAATTCACCAGGTGGTAGTGGTGCTGGGGCACAAACGGGATAGGCTGCTGCCCCTTCTGGAGGGGCGGGAAAGGGTAGTTTCGGTTTTCAATCCCGATTACCAGGAAGGAAAGACCACCTCGATTAAGACCGGGATTAAAGCGGTCCTGCGGTCTCCCCGGTCGGCAGACGCCCAGACCCTGGTGCTCCTTAACGTCGATCAACCCCGAACTTCCGAGACCATCAGCACGTTGCTCAGCAGGCATGAAAGTTCCGACTGCCTCATAACCATTCCTGTCTTCCAGGGAAAGGGAGGGCATCCCTTAATATTGGATTGCTCGCTGCTGCCCGAGCTTCTGGAAATTGCAGAGGCGTCCCAGGGCATCAGAGCGGTGGTCAGGAAACACGAGGAGCGACTTCAGCGGGTGGAAGTGGACAACCCGGAGGTTCTCTGGGACTTGAACACCCCCGAGCAGTATCAGGCGGCGGTGACCCAGTAGCAGCAGCACGACGCCGCGGAGGTCTATTCCCTCCCGGTCGGTTAAGGGATGTCAAATAATAGACGGGACCCGATAACACCTACCGGGTCCCGTTACATTTCCGTAGCCCCGCTGTCCCGATCACCACGACCGGATGGCCCACCCCGCTTGGGGTTGAAAGTCCACTTTCTCAAAAGGCGCGGGACTTACGATCTGGTTTGTCCCTGCCGATGAAGACCCCTTGTCTCGACACCCGCACTACCTGTGCGTCACCGGCAGGGACGGTACAAGGGAAGTTCCATCGATGGTGCATTACGAAAACCGCTACCATTGCACGCCTCCTTGCCGAAGAGTGAGGTATTTAGCCTCATATCTGGGCCATCTACCTCGAATACATATTATCAAATAGACGGACCGGCGTCAATAGTTTTTGGGGAAATTGGTCTGATCCTGCTACCAATTAGCTTCCGATTACTTGGAGACGCTGGGGCGGGGATAGTCCCTCAGTTTAGGGATTAACGGCTGAGGGATTAGTGACGGTATCCCGGGTCGTCGGGCAGGCCGGAGCCTCGAGCGGCCGCCACCGCCAGCCGATCGCACTGCTCGTTCTCTTTCATCCCCGAGTGGCCCCGCACCCACCGGAATTCGACGGTGTGCCGTCGGCACAACTCCAACATCCTTTCCCAGAGGTCAGGATTTACCGCGTCCTCCCGCTTGTTTCGCTTCCAGCCGTTGGCCTGCCAGCGCTGAGCCCAACCCTTGGACATAGCATTTACCAGATATTGGGAGTCGCTATAAAGGGTCACCCGGCAGGGCTCGCGCAGGGCCGCTAGGGCTACCAGGGCCGCTGTTATCTCCATGCGGTTGTTAGTGGTCAGCTTAAATCCACCCGACAGCTCCTTTCGCTGGGAACCGTAGAGCAGGACCGCGCCGTAGCCGCCGGGTCCGGGATTGCCCAGACACGCGCCATCGGTATAGATGGTTACTTGCTCTCTAGCCGCCAAATGACTACCCGGCCCGCAATTAGTGCGGCCTTCAACCATACCTATGCTGGCTGTAAACGAGGCAATGACGGGCGAGGCATGATCAAAGAGGTCAGAAATCCGACGAAAAACAAGGCCGAGGCAAAGTAGAATGCGGCCTGCCAACCGTATCCGGCAAAGTCGGAGGCCAGGGGTAAACCAAACAAGGGGAAATTGAATTGCAACCCTCCAACCAGCCAGCCGGCGATTATCGCGGTACCAGCCCCGAAGAAGGCGTTGCTGCCCCACATCAGTCCGATGAAGGTCGCATCCAGGCCACGTCCGGAAGCCTCGTCTATGGCCGCCGCCTGGGTCAGGGAGTTCACGACTGAATGGAAGAAGCCAAACACGGTCACCGCCGTTAATGTCAGTAAGGTGTTACTACCGGCCAATACCAGGGCTATGGGTAAGATTACCGTTATGGCCATGACGAAGGTAATTATGGACCTGCGCCCAATGCGGTCAGAGAGCATCCCGAACAAGGGACCGGAGACGATTCCTGGCGCTGCCACCAGCATGACGTGGACGGACATTAACATAAAGCCCATCCCCAGTTCCTCTCGTAGATAGAAAGGAAGGAAAAAGATGAATGACCGGTCAGCCATGCCACGGACGGCAGATACCGTGAAGATGGCCCACATTCCCTTGCCCTGGAAAGCCCCTCGCAAGCTAATCAACTGGGTTTTGAATTTGGTGCGGAAATCTACTGGACCGGACTTAGGGCCTGCCACATTCCGCAAGACCACCAGTATCAGGACCGCCAGCAACAGTAGCATGGGGGTTCCTCCCCCCATTATCCAGCGCCAGCTTCCGCTAAAAGCGAGCCAAACTAGGAGACCTCCGGCGATCAGTGGTCCGATCATGTCCCCGACATTGCCGGTGGAACGGTGCAGCGAAATAAACAGACCACGACGTTCTGGAAACCGCTGGGACAGCAACCCCAGGGCGGGGGGGTGCCAGAGGGCGCTCCCCGCTGAGGCGATGAGTAGGGCCACCAGGATCAGGCTGAATATTGGTGAGACTGAAACCAGAAAATACCCCACTCCAATCATGGCCATACTGATCGCCAGCACCTGGGCCTGGCGGTGCTGGAACATGTCGACGAAGAACCCGCTGGCCATGCTCGTCACACCGCTGGAAAGCTGGCGCACGGCAGACAGCAGACCCGCCTGGATTGGGTCTAACCCCAGGTCTGCATAAAGCGCAGTGACCAGTACCGCAAAACTATGCCCATACATGTGCTCGAGGCCGTGGGCACCAATGAGGCTGGTGGCCATGACCGAGTTTTTGGTTCGTTTGGCCTGCTGAGGTGGAGCGACCGTTAAGGTTTCTGCCAAGCTGCGTCACCTACCTTTCTTGTGGCGGACGGCGAAAGTTCAACGGATTTGGGCCCAGTTCGTCACGCCTGCGCCAGTATACACCCGCCGGTTATAGTGGAATAGGCAAGCCAGCCTCTCCTGGTATGGTCCAGCCGGGCGGCCCTGAGCTGGGGGTGATAAAACCTTCTCAACCTCGTCTTGGTAAGGTGGGCAGCTTTTGCCGCAGGCCCTGGGAATGTAATCCAGGCGGTGTGGCCCGTCGCCCGCGATGCTGCCCCCGGCGGCTACTACGTTTACTTTTGGCGGAGGACCAACCATTACGGTCTCCCTTTTCACGGCACTGCCGGCGTTTTACTGAACCCAGCATTGAGTTAAGGCTCGGGAAACCGGTAGAATCAGGCAGCGGGTAAATTTAAGCGGCCGTAAATCTGGGAGGGAACCTTTTCAATCGAAGCTAGCCCAAGGCAATCGGCGATACCGGATTCCGTCGTCACCGGTACCCAATCATCATAAATCCCAAGGCTCTTTGATGCGGACGTTAATACTGGGTGACATCCACTCTAATCTGATAGCCCTCCAGGCCGTAGTAGCAGACGCCGAGGAGCGAGGTGGCTTTGACCAGGTCTGGTGCCTGGGTGATACCGTGGGCTACGGGCCGGACCCCAGGCCCTGCCTCGGGCTGCTTCGCGGCTACCCCCTGCTGGCAGTGGCAGGCAACCACGATCAAGCCGCCACCGGGCAACTGGGAGTAGAGGAGTTCAATGGTCCGGCCGCCAGGGCCGCTCTATGGACTGCCCAGCAGCTAAGCGCGGAGGACCGGGACTTTTTGAGCGGATTGCCCCTCACCGCAACCTCCGGTGACTTCACGTTGGTTCACGGCAGTTTGCGGGAGCCGCTTTGGGAATACCTGCTGAGCGAAGGGTCGGCCCTGGCCACCTTCCAGCTGCTTTCCACCAGGTTCTGCCTGGTGAGTCACTCCCACATTCCCTTCATTTATCAAGAAAACCAGGGCGATCCAAATTTCGTAGATTTTACCGAGGACCAGCAGTTCGCTCTAAGCGATGAACGCTGGATAATCAATCCCGGCAGCGTCGGTCAGCCCCGGGACCGGGATCCCCGTCCCAGCTACGCCGTCTATGACAGCGACCAGGGCGCCATCAGCAGGCACCGAGTCAGCTACGACATCGGCGAAACCCAGGAGAGGATGCGTCAAGCCCAGTTACCCAAGCCCCTGATAGACCGGCTGAATTACGGGGTTTAGAGCACGGGATCTAGAACGCGGAAAGAGCCCGAGCTAGGCAATTCACCAACCCCGGCCGGGAATCTTTCGGTTGGGGGAAGGCCCCTAACCCGACCCGACCCGATTCGACTAAGGGCAACTGGATCTTCTTTTGCAACAGAGGCCAACGATACTCCTGAGCTTTTTTTGCGAACCAACCGTCGGCTCGACCGCTTCTAGCAACGATAACAAATTATTCCGCGACTAGATGGTCCCAAGATAGGTTAATCTATTGACAAGGATGGGGCGCATTGGTAGTCTGGTCACCCAGTATGGGGGTAATTCGCCCAGGCCCGCTAGCTCAATTGGCAGAGCAACGGACTCTTAATCCGTAGGTTCTCGGTTCGACCCCGAGGCGGGTCACCAAAATTTAGCTTCAAAATGACGGGGCCGGGGTACTCCCCCGGCCTCTTCAATACCAAAATGGTCTCAAAATGGTCTTATTAGTGGGAGACGTGATTCGGAGGCTCAAAAATGCAAGAGAAAATTCAGAAAGAACTCGAAGAACTAGCACAAGGTGGGAGAGAGACTCTATCTGGCAGGCGTTTCGCGGACAACGGTCAATTGAGCCCAATGAATAGCGCTCAAGTAAATGGGGCTCAAATCGAGTATGCGAAGTTCAAAACCAGGGCACTCAATCTAATCGGTAAATCATTTGGTGTTGGTGACGACCACTACAGGGAATTGCAGCGCCTAGGTGAAAAGGGCGAACCCGAGTTCATTAATTTTCCAGTGTGTCTTGGTATTGTCGAAGCTGCTCAACACGCTTTCGAATCTGGGCTTCTGTTCAATATGAAGTCGATTATTGGAGCAGAACTACTTGAGGACTTCATCGATCAGGCCGAGATGTTGCTCAACGCTGGTTATTACATACCAGCGGCTTCTCTGGCGGGAGCCATCCTAGAGGACACCTTGAGTAAATTGTGGACCAAGAGAGGCTTGGTGTTACCTACCAAGACTAGCATCAACCTATTAAACATCGAATTGGCGAAGGCCGGTGAATACACGCTCCTCACCCAGAAAGCAATTACCACCCACGCAGATGTCAGGAACAATGCAGATCACGGTAATTACACTCAATTCCAGCCATCGGATGTTGAAGATATGATCAAATGGGTCCGAAGGTTTGCAGAGGAACATCTGAAGTAGTCCACCGTCGCTGGCCCCATGGCACGCCTGCCTTGATATTACGCTTATTTTTCAGACCTAGCCAGGTAGAATTGGTGCCTGGAGGTATCTAATGGATATTTCAAAGATCCCGGCTCAATATCAGGCATTCTTCCGGGAGCGGTTGTGCGCTCCAGGAGAAGATTTGG
>JADFQT010000272.1 GCA_022561675.1 Chloroflexota bacterium | reverse complement strand
GCCCTTCTATCAGTTTCTCGGGTTCGGCCAGGGCAGCTTCTGGGGCACCGATATCAAGGCCCATCTGCTGCGACCGGCCGGCACCGACTTGAACATGCCCTTGGCGCTGGCGCTGATATCCTTTGTTTTCGTTGAATACTGGGGTTTCCGGTCCAACGGCTTTGGCTATTTGAAGAAGTTTTTCGCCTTCGGCAGTCTGATCAGGAAAGGACCGATTCAGGGAGGGATCGATGTTGCCGTCGGGCTGCTGGAGTTGCTCAGCGAGGGTGTTCGAATCGTGGCCTTCACCTTCCGGCTGTTTGGCAATCTGACCGCCGGGGAGATTCTGGTGGTGATGATAACCTTCCTGTTCCCCCTGGTGTTCACCAATCTGGTGTACGGATTGGAGTTGCTGGTGGGGCTGATCCAATCGGTAATTTTCGCCGGACTTACGCTGGTTTTCATCTCCGTGGCTACGAGCCACCAGGAGCATTAGCGGCCCCTAAAAAGTGAGTATCCATCTGGTTGAAGTAGGCCGGTTGAAGTTGACCGGCCCAAGCTGAACTTCAGGCCAAATCGATAGGCCAAACTAATAGGAGGGAAGAGAGGATATGGATCTGGTCCTTCTGCAAGGCTTGAGCGCAGATAGCGCAAAACTGCTGGGGGCGGGCATAGCCATAGGGTTGGGGGTAATCGGCCCTGGCATCGGCATCGGCATTTTGGGAGCTGGAGCCATGAACGCCATCGGCCGCAACCCGGAGGCAGTGGGCTCAATAACCACCAACATGATCCTGGCTATCGCTTTCGCCGAGGCGTTGGGTATCTACGCCTTCGTTATCGCGGTAATTTTGCTGTTCGTGGTCTAAACCGGCCTAACCCAGAATCCTAGGGGTAACAGTGACCCAACTAGGGATAAACCTCCCTTCATTAATCATATACCTGGTGAACTTCGGCATCTTGCTGGCGGTTCTCTATGTTCTCGCCTATAAGCCGCTGCTGCGGGCTATAGATCAGAGGGCGGAGCGAATTAGGGACAGCCTGGCCGCCGCGGACCGGGCCCGAGACGAGGCCGCCAGCTCCCAGGCCGCCATCGAAGATCAGCTGAACGAAGCCCGCCGCGAGGGGCAACGGCTGCTCGACCAGGCCAAGGAGGCCTCGGACCGATTTAGGGAAGAGGAGATGGAGCGGGCCCGCCAAGAGGCGACCTCCTTCGTGGAGCGTGCCAGAGTCGATATTCAGCGGGAGCGGGATGCGGCCATTGCCGAGGTGCGGGTCGGCTTTGGTGACCTGGCGATTACCGCCGCGGAGAGGGTAATTCGGCGCTCCCTGGACCGCCAGGCTCACGAAGAGCTGATCTCCCAGGTGCTGGAAGAGAGCGGAAACAACCTGAGGCAAGGTTAGGTTTAGGTTGGCCAAACGGGTTTCCGGTAAACGCTACGCCCAAGCTATCTTCCAGCTGGCAGTCCAGCAGGACCAAGTGGACCAATGGGCCGGGGATTTGGATTCTATCAGTCAGGTGTTGCAAGATGAGGAGTTCAGCTCCTTTCTAGAGCACGCCAAGGTTCCCCTGGCGGAAAAAAATCGCAGCATCGAAGCGGTCTTTCCGGATACCAACCCCCTGGTGAAAAACCTGGTGGCGCTGCTGATCTCCCGCGGTTCCGCAAAACTGATTCGTGACGTGCACTTGGGCTATAGCCAGCTGGTGGATGAGTACCGGGGCCGGCAGCGTGTGGAGGTCACCTCGGCGGTTACTCTCGACGCTGCGGAAGTGGAGCGAATCAGCCGCTTCGTCTCGGAGCTGATACAAAAGGAAGTCGTCGTCTCCACCGAGGTGGACGAAACCATTCTGGGTGGGGTCATCATCCAGGTCGGGGACCAGCTGCTGGACGGCAGTGTGCGCTCCAGGCTGGAAGGCCTGCGCCGGCAGGTCCGGTCCGACGTAACCGCAAGGGCCGCCTAGGACTAAGGCCCGGGACTAAAACCGGGGACTAAGACATAGGAGGGTCGCCCATGGCGATCAGGGGTCAGGAAATTGTCTCGTTAATCAAGCGCCAAATCGAAGAATTTGGCGCCGACCTTACTCTGGTCGACGTGGGTACGGTGGTTCAGGTTGGGGACGGCATCGCCAGCATTCAGGGTCTGCAAGGGGTCCGCTCCAACGAGTTGCTGGATTTCGGCAATGAAGTTCTGGGGCTGGCGATGAACCTGGAGTCGGACCTGGTCGGCGCCGCCATCCTGGGAGACCCCAACACCATCAAAGAAGGGGACCGTGTCCGCTCCACCGGCCAGATCATTGAAGTAGGGGTGGGAGAGGCTTTGATCGGGCGAGTGGTGGACCCCATGGGCCGGCCTTTGGATGGCAAAGGTCCGATCAACACCACCGGGCTGCGACCCGTGGAACAGGTGGCCCCTAACGTGGTGGTGCGGCAGTCGGTGGACACGCCGGTGCAGACCGGGATCAAGGCCATCGACGCGATGATTCCCATCGGCCGGGGCCAGCGGGAACTGATCATCGGCGACCGTTCCACCGGCAAAACCACTATAGCCCTGGATACTATCATCAACCAGAAGGGCGGCGACCTCATCTGCATCTACGTCGCCATCGGGCAGAAGCAGGGCAAGGTAGCCCAGGTGGTCGGAATCCTGGAGGAAGCCGGCGCGATGGAGCACACCATTGTGGTCAACGCCGGAGCGTCGGATTCGGCTCCCATGCAGTTTATCGCACCCTATTCCGGCTGCGCGATGGCCGAGGAGTTCATGGCTCAGGGCAAGGACGTGCTGGTGGTCTATGACGACCTTACCAAGCACGCTTGGGCCTACCGGCAGATGTCGCTGCTGTTGCGGCGCCCGGCCGGTCGAGAGGCCTACCCCGGCGACGTGTTTTACCTGCACAGCCGTCTGTTGGAGAGGGCTGCCCGTCTCGACCAGGAGCACGGCGGCGGTTCCATTACCGCGCTGCCCATCATCGAGACCCAGGCCGGCGACGTTTCGGCCTACATTCCCACCAACGTTATCTCCATCACCGATGGTCAGATTTACCTGGAGCAAGACCTTTTCAACTCCGGAATCCGGCCGGCGGTCAATGTGGGCCTATCGGTTTCCCGAGTCGGCGGCGCAGCCCAGACTCGAGCGATGCGCCGCGTAGCGGGCCGGTTGCGGCTGGAGCTGGCCCAATACCGGGAGCTGGCCAGTTTTGCCCAGTTCGGCACCTCAGACCTG
>JADFQT010000044.1 GCA_022561675.1 Chloroflexota bacterium | reverse complement strand
GTCCGGCGGCATTGACCCGATAGCCCTCTATCCTCCCAAAAAGTTCTTTGGCGCAGCGCGTAACATTGAGGAAGGAGGCAGCCTCACGGTTATCGCCACCTGCCTGATCGATACCGGCAGCCGGATGGACGAGGTAATTTATGAGGAGTTTAAGGGCACCGGCAACATGGAGCTGCACCTGGACCGCCGGCTGGCGGATCGACGCTTCTTCCCCGCGATAGACATTGTTCGCAGCGGCACCCGGCGGGAGGAGCTGCTCTACGACGAAGAAACCATGAGACAGATCGTCCTGCTGCGGCGGATGATTACCCTCATTTCTAATGACAGCTCCGCCAGCGCAACGGAGCGGGTTCTGGAGCGGCTGGCCAAGTACGACACCAATCAGGAATTCTTGGGGAATTTGAACAAGGAGGCCTAACCTCTCCTCTGCCCGGATGTTTTTACATCTGTTCGGCCGTTCTTGCCGTAACTTATTCGGAGCCGGTGTTTCAGGTTGTGGCCCTCGCCGATTTTCGATGGCCGGAAAATGATCCAGAGAGTAAGGCTAAGAAAACTCCAGAAATCCCAGCGACCCCCTTTATAGCCTCAGCTACAAACAGGATAAAGCCAACCTATCCTTTCTATGATGATCAACGCATCGGTAAATCCCTTGTCCCGGGATGAGCTCGGTGCTTGTCAACACCTTACCGGTCTCCAGGGGAACTTTTCCTGCCTTTCCACCGTCACTTTTTCACACCTGGCTAACCTCGGCGGCGATGGCATATGGGCGTTGGTTGGGGGCGCTAAGCCGGGCAAGACGGTGCGAAGTTCCGTTGTCTGGTAAAATGTTATGTCAAATCTATTTACCCGTGGCTTTCCGGTCCCTTATGCTAGGTTCCGGTGAAATAGCCACGGTGAATCAGGTTTAGGTCATATGCCTAACGCCAAAGGTTTAGAAAAAATAATAATCGTCGACGATGAGTGGGAGTCTCCCATCGTAACTGCGGTAAGGCGGAGGCTCGACGAAGAGGGCTGGCATACGCTGGTTATAGTACCGGAAGCCGGTGGGTCTATAGGTGATGAGTTCGAGGCTTCCGCCCTTTATGCCATCGAAGAGGAACTCCCTGTAGGAGTTCTGCTGGACATCCGCTTGGGCGAGTACCGGGAAGATCAGTTCAAAGGCCTGGAGATACTCCAGAAGATTGTGGAGCAGCACCCCAAGCTGCCGGTTCTGATGTTTACCCAGTATGCCCAGGGCCCAGATCGGGAGAGGGCCGTGCGGGGCAGCCTCAAGTGGGATGCCCCGGTGGATTTCATTGATAAGCTGGCCAGCCCGGATGAGGTGGTTCTTCGGCTGCGGCGGCTTATCGGAAGAACACCCGAGATCATCCCCATCGGCGGGGACCTTTATCTGGACGCCAACGCCAAGGCCGTGTATGTCAAGCGGGGTGAGGACTCGGTGATAGTGGATGACATCCACGGCATGAAGTTTGAGATCATCCGAGAGCTGGCGGCTACCTGGTATCGCAGCCCCGGGGAGCTGGTGCCCTTCAGTCGGCTGGAAAGATACTCGGAGGGAGAAGAGGCGAGAGCATCTCTTCGCGTGCGGATCCGGGAGATCAAGGTTTCCCTGGGCAGGGCTTTGGGCGTGGCCTTCGGCGCCGGCGACCTGATAATAAATGTTCGGGACCAGGGGTACCGACTGGTGCCTCCCAAGACGTGATCCAGTGATTCGACCCAAGTCGATGCTGTGGTGGCTCCGTATTTTCGCCGGCCTGGTGCTGGTCGGCGGGGTTGTAGGGCTGGCGCTTGCCCCTTTCATCGGGAAGTCGCTGTTCGTCGAGCTTTGGGGGGTTGAGCCTCTGAGCTATCTGGGCGGCCTGCTGGTGGTGGCCGCCTTGGGCGGTACGACTCTTACCTATTACCTACCCCGATTGTTGGGGCGGGACAAGGCTGAGGTCGACACCGACCAGCAGACGGCGGAAAAATGGGGTCAGCTAACCCAGCAATATTTCGAGTTGTTCAATCACGACCTGGGGCGTCCCCTGCGCAGGATTCTAGGTAAGGAGCGGGAGCTGAGGTTGCTGCTCCAGTCCTCCGAGTCGGAATTGTATCCCGAGGTCAAGGGGCTGCTGGACGAAATAGAATCCCAAACCCCCAGCTTCCGGCTGATGATGTCCAACATCCAAGTGATGGTGCAGTTGGAGGCGCCCAACTTGCCTATCAAGATTCAGCCCGTTGAGCCTACGGAACTGATCCGCAGAATAGTGGACCGGTATAGCCTGCTGGCGTCGGAAGCCCACAAGGAAATCACCTGGTGGTCCGAACCCACCGAGTTCGGGTTGATCTACTGCGACGGCTCGGCCATCGAGCATATCGTAACCAACCTGGTGGATAATACGGTGCGGTTTGCCACCGAGCACGTTGAAATCAAGCTTACCAAGAACCTGACCGACTTCTTCGTCAGGGTCTGGGATGACGGTCCGGGAATACCGCCTCACTACGCTCAGCACATTTTCGACCGGGGCTGGACTCCGGAGGTGGCCAGGAGCGAGGAGAAAACCAGCTCGGGCCTGGGCCTGTTCATCGCCCATACCCTGGCCAAGAAATATGGCGGAGACCTTACCCTGGAAAGCATTTCCGCACCGGAGCCCGACCACCACACTACCTTCCTGCTCAGCCTGCCGCTGAACGGCAACGCCACAGCCCTTGAGTCCAGCTAGGACAGTGGGGGATTTGACGCTCCCGTTGGGTAATACCCGGTTTGGATAATTCCCGGTGAGACGCCTCCGGTTGGCCCTACTCCTGGCTTCGCTGGCCGGGGCATTGCTGCTGCTGGGTTGCTTCCAGGCGGTGGCCCGGCCAGAAAACGTGGTTGCCACGGCGGTTCCGCCGACGCCCACGCCGGTTCCGACACCCACGCCAACTCCCACGCCGGAACCAACCCCCACGGCCACGCCGGAGCCGACGGCCACACCGGTGCCGACACCCACGCCGGTTCCGACACCCACGCCGACGCCGGAGCCTACTCCCGAAACTCTTTTTTTCCTGGAACTACGGCAGCCAGACTTCAACAGCACCGTGCCTCGGGATTCGGTAAGCGTCGTGGGTTTCACCAAGCCGGGCGCGCTGGTTGAGATTAACGGCAGCCGCGCCGTGGCCGACGCCGCCGGCAGGTTTGAAAAGGAGGTGCCTCTCACACCCGGAATCAACGTCATCGAGGTAATAGCCAGCGATGGAGAAGGCGGCCAGCTTCGGGAATTCCGGTCGGTTATCTACGAGCCGCCCACTCCAACTCCCCTTTTCCTGCTGGTTACCGAGCCGGCTAACCTGACCATCGTGGCTGACCAACCCATCCGCATTGCCGGTCGCACCAGACCGGGCACCCTGATCACCGTCAACGGCGTGGCGGTGCTGGTGGACGGACAGGGGCAGTTCGCCACGCTGGTGCAGCTGGAACCGGGGCCCAACAGCATAGATGTAATCGCCCGCAGCACCGACGGCCAATCCCTGAGCAGTACCGTCTCCGTCATCTTCAGCCCCCAGTAAGGGGCCTCACCTTTGGAGATTATCTCGAAACCAGGCCCTCTCCCATATCGCGGAAATTATCGACCCCGGGAGATCCAAATCCCCCTATATCCCCCTTTTTGAAAGGGGGACTGATGGTATCCCCCTTTGTAAAGGGGGACGAAGGGGGATTTACTCAAAGTGTATAGGGAGATTTCTCCAAGGACCATAGACCCCTCGCCTCGCTCGGGGTGACATTTTGGGATAGGCTCAGCGGAGGGGCCGAGGTGAGAACCCCCGGGTCAATAGGTGCTGGCACCCCGTAATACTCCCGTAACAGTTCCCGTGGCATACTGACTCCATGTCGGCGCGTTTTGCCGCCTATTCCCTAGTGGTTTAGCTTGACAGTGGGAGCCACAAAGTGTTAAAAATAGTCGCTATTGTTCATAGTTGTTCATCATTTAGAGACCAAGCTCAGGGAGTGGACATGCAATTTTCCGGATTATTCACAGTTCGGCCCAATCTGGACAGGTCCCACGTCCCCCGGGCCCCCTAACCCCCCATGTCCCCCCTTAGCAAGGGGAGAGTTGAGAGGGGGGTAACCCGGTGGTAACCCATCCCTGAGTAAACTGGAAATTCCCGGAACACGGCAAACAACTAAACGGAAACCAACCAGCAGAGAAAGCAAACAAACAGGAGATAAGGATCGATGGATAGAAAAATCGCTTTACCCGTTGGCTTCGCCGTATTGGCGCTACTGGCCGTGGTTGGTATGCTGAGCCTGCTCAGCTTCACCGCCGCCCAGCCCACCGAAGCCAGCAATTTCGACTCCGGCAACGTCGACCTAGGTAAGATAACCACGGAGACCTTTAACCCAATTGTAGCCACGAAGGTGCTTACTGGGGTCACTGCGTCTACTTCCCCCACCAAGGCAAGCGCGATTGCCAGCTACACCTTCACGTTTGTGGTGGATGCTGAACTGGAAAACGGGGTGGATGAGATCATCATCACTTGGGATGAGGATTTCAAAAACTTCCCCACTACTATCGCTCCCAGCGCCGTCTCTATCAGAGCGGTCAGAGGCGACGGCTCATGCACAACCAACGCGCCTACGGACGATATCAACTGTGGAGTTACCGGGGATGACGGTAATGATGGTCAGGCGGTAGCGCCGGAAGAGATAAACGTCGACTTTATCACGCCGGAAAACGCCGATCTGCAGCCCCAGACCAAGCTCCGTATTCCCGATATGGACACTGACGACAACAGCGGCGGCAACGGTATCAACAATGGTGCTACTGTAACCATTGTCTTCCGCCAGCAGGCTGGTATCACCAACCCGACTGAGAACAATGATAATTACCATATTGACATTCGGGTGACCGCAAGTGGTGTCGATCCCACCCTCACTGCTAATGAGCGAGCTGACCCAGACCTCTTCATCCAAGCCCGCATGCAGCCATCCAACGACGAGGGCGCACGCGGCAAGAGTTTCACCCTTATTGCTTCGGGTATTGAAGGAGGCGAGTCAATCACCTTCTTCCGCGACCCCAACGGCAATGGCGTTCGTGATACGACCGACGTGGACGTGTGCAACGTAGTGGCCGACAGAGATGACACCGCCACCTGCACCTTTACGGTCGGTAACCCGCCTTTCGTGCCCGGCAAAAATGAAGACCTGGATAGCGGAACAGACGTCAATGGTGCGGTTGCGATAGCAGCGGTGACCGTTAACGTCGACGACGCTACCAAGTTCAAGCCAGGACAAACGGTCAAAATCGGCGCCGAAACATTGACCATTAATACCTGCACCGCCGTTAGTGGCCTGTGCACCGGTACTCAATTGATTATGGTTGCCGGGCCCGCCGCCGCAATTGCCGATAACGCGGACATCACCATACAGGGTGACTGCGGCTTTGCCACCATGTCCGGCTGCAACTTTATCAACTTCGTTGACGCGGAAGGGCGCTCCACCACCGGTGAATTAGGTGAGGCCTTGGACCCAACGGCGGTGGACCGGCAAGTCTTGAACTTGGACCAGACCATATCGGCCGCTCCCAAGCAGGCCAACGTGGGTGATACTATAGTGATCTCCCTGTTTGACTGGCCGCAGGGCGTCATATGCAAGATAAGCATCGGCGGCAACAATATTAAAACCACCGACCTCCCCACTGAATCGGTTCCCAGCAGCGGTGAGGTGAGCTTCAACTTCGACATACCTGGGACCTTGGATGGCGGGGTCAGGTTGCCTCTCGGCGTAATTCCTTTGAAGCTTTTTGTTGCTCCCCTAGCGAACTGCGTTGGCTCCGTTAACGAGGCAGTCAACATAACTATAGCGGGCGCCAACCTGTCCCTGTCCCACGATACGGTGCTCGCCAACCAGGACCTGACCATTACCGGCAACGGCTTCGCTGAACCGACCACACTCATCCCCGACGTCTGCATCTTGGAAGGGAAAATCACCATTGGCAACGTCGCTGTCGAATTTGACGACGCAGACGATTGCCCCATTGGCAATGGAATACTGCTGACCAGCGGTGGAACCTTCACCCTGACGGTGCGGGTCCACGACGTTCTTGGTACTGTTCCCGCGCTAAACACCGCGCTCCTGACCGAGGGTGTCCATGAGCTCAAGGTCATCGATACCAGGGGCGCCGAGGGCACCCTGAATGTGACCATTGCGACACGGAGCCTACAAGTCGTGCCGGCGGCGGCCCGGCCCCGGGATACCATAACCATCATCGGTAGGGCCTTCATCGCCGATAACGGCGACGGTCTCTCCACCACGGTGGACGTGGAGTACAAGTGCGGCCAAAACACCCGGTCGGTAACCGCCGATCCGGACGTGTCCGGTAACTTCCGCGAGACCCTGCGCATACCCAGCAACTGCGCCATACCCTCCACCAACACCCTTACGGCGAAAATCCGAGCCGGTAACCAAGACACCGGCGTGGTGGAAACCGTTGCTCATGAGATACCCGAGGGGCTCGTCACCATCGAGCCGGGTCGGGGCGCTTCCGGTACCCTGGTAACCGTTCGCGGTGAGGGCTTCCGGAGCTTCGAGATCGTTAATACAATCGAGTTTGGCGGCCTGGGCACCCTGGGTGGCCGGACGGTCAACACCGACGCCAATGGTGACTTCCTGGTCGATGACGTACTGGTCCCCGGCCTTGACCCCGGAATCCACGCGGTCAAGATAGAGGTCAGCACCGGCACCAACCGGACCTCGGCCAGCACCTCCTTCGAGGTCATCGAGACCGGCCTGATCGGTCAGCCGACGCCGGTGGCCGATGTCTACGCCATGAGCGACAGCTTGCTGAGGATATTCCGGTTCGACAATAACACCAAGGTGTGGGCGTTCAACGACAGGAGGGAGGAGTTCGCCGACGCCAACACTCTGGACGAGTTAATCTCCGGCGGGGTGTACTGGATCCTGATTGACCAGGATGTCACGCTGGATGTCGAAGGTATCTTGCTCGACCTGACCTGCAAAGCAGACGACTGCTGGAACCTGGAAGTCTGGCCCTAGCAGTTCGGCGGCTAGAATAGTTCCAACTGCGGGGCCGTCCCTGGCGGCGGCCCCGCCAACCCTTTAGGTGAGATTCAAGGAGGAATCAATGACCAAAATGAGAGTCCTGGCCTTGCTGGCTGTGATGGTGATGGTGTTGATGGTGCCGGCCGTGGCTTCTGCTCAGCAGGTACCGCCCCACGTATTTACCGGGACGGTGACCGTGAATGGGCTTTCCGCTCCGGCGGGAACCACGGTCTCCGCCGTTATTGACGGGGTGCAGCAGGGTTCAGTCCGCACGGGGGATGACGGCAGTTACGTTCTGCAGGTCAGCCAGGGTAGTGGCACAAATATCAGCTTTATGGTAGACACTCTGACCGCCGAGGAGACCGCTTCCTGGGAACAGGGAGGCGTGGAGTTCCTGGACCTGACGGCCGGATTTGTCGGCGACGTCGGTAGTGCCGGTAGCAAGGGCGCCAAGGGAGACACCGGCGCCAAGGGAGCCACGGGAGACGCGGGAGCCGCCGGCGCACGCGGGCCGGTCGGTCCGGCTGGTCCTTCGGGTGCCTCCGGCGGTGACGGCAAGGATGGCGCTGACGGCCAGGAAGGCGCCGACGGCCAGGCTGGCGCCAGAGGCACGGATGGCGCTAAGGGTGCCGCTGGTGGCAGCGGCGTCGGCCTGATCGGCTTGATCCTGGCCATCGTCGCCCTGCTGGGCGTAGCCGGCGTCTACTTCGCCTCCAGGCGACCAGCCTAAGGCCAAACCCGGCTCCAGTTAATAGGTTTCAGGCACTAAGGGGCACCCGGCTCAGTCGGGTGCCCCTTCCCTTTTGCCGCGGAAAAGGCTAGAACTGGACTCAGTTGCTCTTGGCAAACTATGGGTAAATGGGTGAGGATATAGGCGACATAGAGGATAGATTCCCAGTTACGCCTTGGTAGACCAACTTGGCCTAGGCCAGGGCGGACTCAGGAGGGGAGCGTGTTGCGGAGGAAAATTAGCGGTTGCCTGGCAGTAGCGGTGGTGTTTTTGGCGTCTTTGGCCCTAGTGGGAGCCAGTCCCCGCCAGAGTGAGTTGCCGCCCCAGCCTTTCTTCGCCGATTACTTTTCCGGGGTGGTTCGGCTGCAAGGTTCGCTGGCACCCGCAGACACTCAGCTGGTGGCCTGCGTGGCCGATTGCGAATCCTTTCAGAGCAAGCCGGTGTTGCTTACTGGCGGTGGCGCCTTCCATCTTCTGGAGGTTAACCCCTCGAACCGGTTCCTCCGCGGCGACCCCATCAGCTTCTACCTGGTCAACGCCCACGGCCGAATTCAGGCGGCGGAGTCGGCCCTCTTCGAGGGTGCGTATGCTATCGTCAGGCTGAATCTAAGCTTCGACCAGCCCCTTCCAACCCCCCTGCCGCCGCCACTGCTGCCCCAGGTAGGTGACCCAGTGCTGCCTATCTTGCCGCGGGCGGCCCTTGCTCTGGGGACGGTTATTCTGGCTGGGGGATTGGCTTTGCTGATGCTGAACCGCCGCCGGATGGGCCAGCCGGCTTCTGAAACGCGAGAATCATGACCGCGCCAACCCCCGGCCGGACCGTTGGGTCACTTGACTAGCTCCCAGCCGACCGGCTGCAGTCGTCGGGATGCCAAGCTGGTCATCTGGCCCGCGCCACCGCAAATCGCCGAAGGCCATAGGGGGCTTCAGACCGGCCTGGCCTGAGGAGCCAGCACCACTACCCGGGTAGTCTGGGGCAGGTTAGACGCAGTCAGCGCCAGCCGGGGCTGCGGCTGTACATCGCTTACTCCAGTCAACCGCAGGAAAGCATCGAGGCTGCCCAATTCCACCGTAAGATTCGGAATGTTGTAGTGCATGGGTATGACTACCTTGGCATCCAGATCCTGCAGAATTTGATGCACACGTTCCACGCCCAGAGTACAACCTCCTCCCACCGGGGCTAAGAGGACGTCTACCGGGGATAACGTATCGATTTCCCGGGGAGTCAACGGTTCGGCAATATCGCCCAAGTGGCAAACATTCACATTTTCTATTTCTATACAGAATGCTACGTTTCGGTTTTCTCGGGCTTCCCCGGCGGAAAGAGGGGTCATCACCCCCCGAACGGCGATCCCGGAATATTCGTACTCGCCAGGGTTCTGAAACACTTTGGGTTCTCCAGCGACGTCGGGCCAGCTGCTGTGGTGGGGATGGGTATTACTTACGGTAACTGCGGTGGCGGCGCGAGAGTCGGGTCGCAGGCCAACAGAGGCAGGAAAGGGGTCGGTAATTACCACCAGATCCTCGGACCGAAGGCGAAAGCAGGAGTGACCCAGCCAGGTGATCTCCATATTTACTCGGTGTCCTTGCCCCAGCGAAGCAGCGCCCAAGCCGTCGGCACCGTTAGAGACGCGATGTAAAGCTTGATCAAGTCGCCGGGAATAAAGGGATACAGACCCAGTTCCAGGACCTTACCTTCCGGTACGAAAAAGGACAGTTGGATTAGACCGGGGACGTAGAGGACAATGTTGCCCGCCAGCATGGCCAGAATAATCCAGACCCGGCGATCCCATCCCCTCTCGCACAAAAATCCAACGACATAGGCAGCCGGAATGAAGCCGATAATATACCCACCAGAAGCCAGGTCCCAAACAAAACCGGAGCCGCCGCCGGCATAGACCGGCAGCCAGGCGCCTGCGACCAAATAGAGGGTCATGGAACTTGCCCCGCGCCGGCTTCCCAGCGCGGCTCCGGTCAGGAGAACGGCCAGGGTTTGACCGGTTATGGGAACTGGGGTGAACCCCAGCGGAATGGAAACCCGCGCCAGAAGCGCGGTGACCAGCGCGAATCCCAGGACCAGTATTCCGTCCCTTATCCACTTCCGACCAGATTCCCGGACTGGAAAGAGAGCGTCTACCAGAGAAATTGTCGAGGTTAATGAGGACAGTTTGGAACCTGCTAGACGAGGATCGGCCGGTTCAGGAATGGTCCCGTTGAGTCCAATAAGTGGGAATCGGCGCTGGGACCGTTCATGAGGTAGGCCAAGGAAGAGTATAATGGTCTGGAAGCTAGGCAGTCAATTCCTTGACACACCCTTCGGGGACGTGCTAATTTCCAGGCAGGTTTCCTGCTATTTGAGACACCCCAATCTGGATACGGTTGAGCTGGTAGGTCATGCTCTCGGAACGCGCAGGATCGATTTTAAACATTCTGGTAGCGGAATATATCAATTCCGCCGTCCCGGTGGCGTCGGAAGAAATTGCCCGCCGTTCTCCGACTAAGGTTAGCCCCGCCACCGTCCGTAACACTATGTCCCTCCTCACCGACGAGGGCTACATCTCCAGGCCCCATGTATCCTCCGGAGCCATTCCCTCCGACTTGGGATACCGCCACTATGTTCAATCCTTGGATGAGCCTCCGGAACTGCCCGTTACGGTGCAGCAGAAGATACACCGGGATTTCTCCCAGGCGGAGCCAGACCTGGAGGCTTGGAGCCGACAGTGCGCCACGCTTCTTTCAGACCTGACAGCTAGCCTTGCAGTGGTCACCGTGCCGTGGGCCAGGTCGCCCCGGCTAAAACACATCCAATTAGTGTTTCTGGAAGAATTTCTGGCTCTTCTGGTAGTGGTCTTGCAGGAGACACGTTTGCTTCGCCGCCTTTTACCGGTGGCTCAGCCCTTAACCCAGGAAATCTTGGACCAATCCGCCAACCGTCTCAACGATCTCCTTTGCGACCTGGATTACGACGACATCAAATCGAATAGCCTGTCGAATAACCCGGAGTTGACCCCACTAGAGGCGAGGGTCAGGCACGAGACTACCCTCATGCTGAAGGATGCCTCCGGTGAAACTGCGCCGGAACACTATGTGGATGGGCTCCGACGCCTGCTGGACCAGCCGGAATTCGCTCAGAGCGGGCGGGCCAAAGCTCTCGTGGAGATGCTGGAAGAGCGAGTCCTTCTGGAGAACCTGCTGCCCCAGATGCCTGAAAGCAGGGAGGTGGCAGTGTACATTGGCGAGGAAAACCTGGAGGCCAGTCTGCACCCCTACGGTGTGATTCTCTGCCAATATCGGGGCGCCAACCAGTCCACCGGCACCATCTGTGTCATCGGTCCCACCAGAATGGGCTACCCTGCGGCTATTGGCGGAGTCACCTTTTTCTCCTCCCTGATGAGTAAGTTGGTTGGGGAGTTGCACCGGGTCTAGGCGGCAGCGGCGGCTGTCTTGCTCCATATGCCCATAAATCTGACTTGACTCTAATCATTGCCTCCCTGGCCACCAACTAGGAATATTTCAGCAAGGCATCATGCCGGTAACCAACGAAGAAATAGCCGCAATTTTCGAGGATATGGCAACCCTTCTGGAAATGAAGGGAGACTCCATATTCAAAATTCGCGCCTACCAGCGGGCTGCCCGAACCATAGGCGAGCTCTCCTTCACCTTGGAACAAGGGGTGAAGGATCAGGTAGACTTGAAGAAGATACCGGGCATCGGGAAAGCTATCAGCGACAAGATTCAGGAGTATTGCCAGAGCGGGGGAATTGGCGCCTATGATCGCCTCGTTGCTGAGCTTCCTGATGGCGTGCTAACAATGATGTCTATACCCGGAGTTGGCCCCAAGACCGCCCTGCTAATCGCTCGGGAGTTGGGCGTCAGCACCATCGAGGGAGTGGAAAAAGAGATCCACGCCGGAAAATTAGCCGCGCTGCCCGGCCTGGGGTCAAAAACCGCCGAGACCATTTTGCGCCACATTCGGGTAATGGGCAGCAAGGATGGCCGTACCCCCATCGGACCGGCCCTATCGGTGGCTGAAGCCACCGTGGATTACTTGAGAGAGCAATGTCCCGACCTGGGCGAGCTGCTGCCGGCCGGCAGCCTGCGCCGCTGGGAGGAGACTATCGGGGACATCGACCTGGTGGGAACCTCCTCCTCTCCGGAGGCCGTCAGCGAGGCTCTGGTGTCCCTTCCGGGCATTCAGGAAGTGCTGGGTCGGGGTCCAAAGAAAACCAGCGTGGTGCTGGAGTCGGGCATCCAGGTGGACCTTAGGATTGGCGAGGAGGATTCTTTCGGCGCCCTACTCCAATACTTTACCGGCAGC
>JADFQT010000271.1 GCA_022561675.1 Chloroflexota bacterium | reverse complement strand
TGCGACAGTGGTGGTGGTGGTGGATGGGGGTGCGGCAGTGGTTGTGGCGGATGCGGATGTGGCAGTGGACACGGGCATTAAAGCCCTTACCGGATTAATTCCTGCGAAAAACGGCCCCGCTTCGGCGGGGCCTCTCTTTTTCCAATAAAAAAGGACGGATAAACCAGTGTGCCGAAGGCATAGCCCCGCGGGCTATGCGGGCGCTGTCTTTCCCGGAATGCCATCAGGCTCCCGCCGAGACCGACTCAGAACTTTTTGAGGGCCGGCTTGGAAAGCCCGGACTCGGTCAGATCAGGTCGGTCAGTCCAGGCTGGAGTTTCAGCGGGACTTTTGCTTTTTTCCGGAGATGGCAGGCCATTCGAAAAAGTTGCTGGATTCCCTTTCGACCTGCCGAGCCTTCAACTCTAAGATCCCAGTTACCAGACCTCCCGCGGTGATAGCTCCTAACAGCAGTCCGCTGGCCAAGGGCTGGAACCGATGGGGTTGCTTAGCCTTTTTCCGATTCATTGTGTTTCAGGGCCTCTCTTCCTTCTGGAGAAATCCCCTCACACCACACCGACAAGGATGATAGCAGGGCTGTAGCAAACATACCATCCTTTAGAGGTCCACTAAACGGCCAATAATATCCCAATACTGCCCCCGCCGCCGGGCAGCCCATAGGCCCGCCGCTACAGCGCAGCGCCTCACCCTTGCAGATTGGGATGCCAGTTTACCCGGTCTCCTTATCTTTCCTGCCTAAATCCTGGCTCGACCCAGGTCCTCCATGCCCGGCGTCTTGCTTGACGGCCCGGCTTCCCCCTCGCATAATCTACGTGGCCAGCGGTCCCGCGACGGGAAACGGTCCTCGGGATTCAACCCGTGGATACGGCCCGGCCGACTAGATACTGGCCGGAATGCCAAATAGGGAAGCCAGATTCTGTAAATTTCAATATGAGCCAAGGAGGCATTATGGCCCGCGTTACCGGCAGTCATCTGATAGGCAAGGCATTGAAACTGGAAGGAGTGACCAACATTTTCACCCTGGCCGGAGATCACATCCTCCCCATGCTGGACGTGATGGCGGACCAGGACTTCCGTTTCATTGACACCCGCCACGAGCAGGCCGCGGTGCACATGGCCGACGCCTGGGGCCGCATAACCGGCCAGCTGGGAGTCTGCACCTACACCACCCCAGGCTTCGCCAACGCCATTCCCGGCATAACCAACGCGATGTACAGCGAAAGCCCGCTGCTTTCCATCGCCGGTTCGGCCGAGCTCGCTGAGTTGGGCCGGGGAGCGATGCAAGAAATCGACCAGGTGGGAATGGCCGCTCCGGTAGCCAAAGAGTCGCTCATGGTCTACGACGCCCACCGGATTCCCGATACCATCGCTCGGGCGGTGCGGCTGGCTTACAGCGGCCGGCGCGGTCCGGTCCACCTCACCATTCCCATGGACGTGCAGGAGCAGGAGGTGGAGGAGTCCGAGGTCAACTTCTTCAATCCGGACGAGTATCGCCCCAGTGAGACCTTCCAAGCTCAGCCCGAGTTGGTCCGTCAGGCGGTGGAGCTGATGCGGCAGGCCAAGCGTCCCTTCGCCATCGCCGGCGATGCGGCCGGCTACACCGACAACCAGGAAGCGCTCCAGAAATTCGCGGAGACCACCCGAATCCCGGTGCTGACCGAGGGCCAGGCCCGGGGCTTGCTTTCCGACGACCATCCCTATAGCTTTGGCTTTTTCGAGCGGGGATTGAACCGGGCGGCTACCAAGATTCGTGACGCCGACCTGGTCATTCTCCTGGGACGCAAACAAGATTACACCATCGGCTTCTGCCGGCCCCCCAACGTGGCCGCCGACGCCAAGATCATCCAGATTGACCCCTCGGCCGCCGAAATAGGTAGAAACCGAGGAGTGGCCGTCGGCATGGTGGGCGACGTTCCCAGCGTCCTGGACCAGATAACCCAGGAGGCCTCGAAGCACTCCTGGCAAGACCTGCCCTGGTTGGACGAGCTGCGCGCGGAACGGGCCGCCCATGCCGAATGGGCGGAGAGTCTGGCGGTGGCGGAAACACCGATGCACGGCATGTTCGTCCACAAGACTATCCAATCCATGCTGCGGCCCGACGACTTCCTGTCCTTCGACGGCGGAGACTTTTGCCACTTTGGCCGGGCCCTGCTGCCGGCGCAGATGCCACGCCACTGGTCCTACGTCTCCGGTTTAGGCATGCTGGGCTCCTCCTTCCCCTCGGCCATGGCCGCCAAGCTGGCTTATCCCGAGTCGCGGGTGATTAACCTCACCGGCGACGGAGCCTTTGGCTTCAACGGCATGGAGTTCGATACCGCCGTGCGCCACCACTTGAACGTGGTCACCATCCTGGGCAACGACGCCGCCTGGGGCATCGACCGGCAGATTCAGCTGGGTCTGTACGGCCGCACCGTGGGGACCGACCTGCTGCCCACCCGCTACGACCTGGTGGCCCAGGGGCTGGGCGGCCATGGCGAGTTCGTGGAGAAGCCCGAGGACTTGAAGCCGGCCATCGAGCGAGCCTTCGCCGCCAACAAGCCGGCGCTGGTGAACGTAACGGTGCAGCGGGCCATCAGCCCCCGCGCCGAGGCCGCCATCACCCGCCGCCTGGCCGCCGCCGCTGCCAAGAAGTAGGGTGGCGGACGGCGTATTGGATACTGGACTCTGACCCTTCTGTTGCCTCGGCTCAATGGGAGACACATTTTGTTAGGGCCATAAAACAACTCCTTCTCCCTTGATGGGAGAGGGTTGGGGTGAGGGTGAAACCCCTCCCTCTAACTCCCTCCCACAAGGGGAGGGAAGACAATTGTGAACTGTATGGGCACCGACAGAGCCAGGGTTCTCAGGAAGAATTCGACCGATGCCGAGAGGAGGTTGTGGCAGCATCTCCGCCGCTATCAGATCAACGGCTGCAAATTTCGCCGTCAGCAGCCCATCGGGCCGTACATAGTTGATTTTGTTTGTTTCGAGAAGCGACTGATTATCGAGGTTGATGGCGGCCAGCATATGCTACAGGTCGAAGATGACAATACTCGAACAGAGTGGCTGCGATCGCAGGGCTTTCAAGTGCTGCGATTCTGGAACAACCAGGTTTTGGGAGATGTCGAAGCCGTCAAGTACATGATCCGGAATAACTATGAGGATGAACCGGGAATCAAGCCCGGCGACATCTTCTGTAACAACGACGCGGCCATCGGCGATATCCACGCGGCGGACGTGGCCACC
>JADFQT010000043.1 GCA_022561675.1 Chloroflexota bacterium | reverse complement strand
GGGTTGGGTCAACTGCAGACTGGGGGGATTTAACCTGGAAGCCCGGTGGGATATTCAGCCGGGGCAGGTGATGGTGCTATTCGGACCCTCGGGCGCGGGGAAGACCACTACGCTGCGGGCCATCGCCGGACTGGTGCGTCCGATCGGGGGACACATCGAGATCGGTGGCCGGGTGGTGTACGACAGCGCCCGGAATACCTGGGCGCCACCACACCGGCGGAGGGTTGGATACCTGACCCAACAGTTTCACTTGTTTCCTCACCTCACGGTAGCCAACAACATTGCCTACGGTCTATCCCACCTATCCAAATCCGCAACCCGAGACCGCGTCCATCAGTTGACCCGGTCGCTGGGGTTGGAAGGGCTGGAAGACCGAAGGACATGGCAAATTTCCGGTGGCGAGCAACAGCGCGTCGCCTTGGCCCGGGCCCTGGCTACCGGACCGGAGCTGCTATTGCTGGACGAGCCGTTTGCATCGCTGGACGCCGAACTGCGCCGGTCGCTGCGCCGGGAATTGCGCGCCGTGCTGGCCGAGTCCGCCATGCCGGTGCTATTGGTTACCCATGATCGGGAAGAGGCCCTGGCCTTGGGAGATTCGGTGCAGGTAATCGACCACGGAAGAATCATCTCCGAAGGAGAGCCCTTGGACGTGCTGGGCCAGCCGGGACGGGGCCGAGTTGCCCGGCTGGTGGGGGTGGAAAACCTGCTGCGCCTGACGATGGAAAGCCGGAATCCGCGGGACGGCACCATGATGTGCGTGGGGGAAGGGGTGCGCTTGGAGGTGCCTCTGGATCACCCACCGTCGCCTTCAGACAGTGCTGCAGACGGTGCTGCGGATGGTTCTGCGGATGGTTCTGAGGATGGTTCTGATGGAAGCCACGAGCCGGTAATCGTGGGCATCCGGGCCTCGGACATCATATTGTCCATGGCCGAGCCGGTGGGTTCGTCGGCCCGCAACCGGCTGCCTGGCCGGGTAACCGGGGTCGAACAGCGCCCCGCTGGTTACGAGGTCACCGTCGATTGCGGGCCGTTGCTTCGCTGCCACATCACCGGGTCTGCCCTGGCCGAGATGGGCATCGAGCAGGGGATGGATATTTGGGCGGTGTTCAAGGCCTCCTCTTGTTTCCTGGTGCAAGAAGAAGCGGCCGGTTCTGACATTCCGGAAGTTTCGCCCTGACGACAGTCGTCCTCTTAGGGTGAACCAGCCGCGACAGGGTTCATTGGCACATTGACCTGATAAAAGGTTGAAATTCCAAAGACAGCCGGTATAATGTTTGGCTAGGCACAAGTTAGGTTATCCAAGGCAGTCAATTCCGTAAAAATCTGAAGCGCCCAGCCCGGCACTGCTTGACCTACTGAGCCAAAATCGCCCAAAATCGCATGGTCTCTGCAACCACGAGGAGGTCAACCAGTGGCATTGTCGGACAAAACCTTGGTATGTGTGGAGTGTGGAGGAGAGTTTATATTCACAGCGGGTGAGCAAGAATTCTTTAACGCTCGCGGGTTCTCCAACGAGCCCAAGCGTTGCAGGAGCTGCCGGGCAGTCCGGCGCTCGGAACAAAGGGGTGGCGGTGGCGGTGGCGGTGGCGGTGGCGGTGGCGGTGGCATGTATCAGGACGCACCCCGGGAAATGTATCCCATCGTATGCGCCGAATGCGGGACCGATGCGATGGTCCCCTTCCGGCCTCGCGGGGACAAGCCAGTGTATTGCAGCGATTGCTTCGGCAAGATGCGAACCGAGTCCACCGGCTTCTAGCCATAATCACACTCGATAACATGAGGGGCTGGCACAGGTCCAGCCCCTCACTCTTGTAATCCAACAGCGGTCACCTTCCCAGCCCTACAACCGGCCTTGGGGCCCGCCGCGACGTTGGTATGAAGTTCAAGGACCTCCGCGAGTTCATTGCATTCCTGGAAAGCAAGGGAGACTTGCGCCGGATCGCCACGCCCGTGAGTTGTGAACTCGAGATTTCCGAGATCGCCGACCGGGTGGTCAAGCGAGGCGGCCCAGCCCTGCTGTTCGAGAACGTCACGGGCTATGACATCCCGGTGCTCATCAATATGTACGGCACGGAACAGCGCATGGCCTGGGCCTTGGGCGTGGACCACCTAGACGACGTGGTCGAGCGGATCCAGGACCTCTTGCAGCTGGCTCACGGACCTCCAGAGGGTCTGGTAAACAAGTTACGCACCCTAGGCCAGTTGGTCCACATGGGCTCCTTCCAACCCAAGACCGTCCGTCGAGCCCCTTGCCAGGAACTGGTCCTCCACGGAGAGGACGTCGACCTCTCCCAACTACCCATCCTCAAGTGCTGGCCGTTGGACGGTGGCCGTTATATTACCCTGCCCTTGGTGATTACCCGGGACCCGGACACCGGCGTTCAAAACTACGGTACCTACCGGCTCCAGGTGTACGACGCCAACACCACCGGCATGCACTGGCAGACCCACAAAGTGGGTACTCACCACTACAGGCTCAGCCAGGAGCAAGGACTCAGCCGGCTCGACGTGGCGGTTGCCCTGGGGGGAGACCCGGCGACCATCTGGACCGGATCCGCTCCCTTACCCCCGGACATGGACGAGATGGCCGTGGCCGGGTTTCTCCGCGAGGATGGAGTGGACCTGGTCAAGGCCAAGACTTTGGACCTGATGGTGCCCGCCCAAGCGGAGATCGTCCTGGAAGGCTACGTGATTCCTGGGGAGGAGCGAAGCGAGGGGCCTTTCGGTGACCACACCGGGTACTATTCCATGGAGGATGAGTTCCCGGTTTTTCACGTCACCTGCATCACCCGCCGCCGCAATCCCATTTACCCGACCACGATAGTAGGGCGGCCCCCGATGGAAGACTACTTCATGGGCAAAGTGACCGAGCGCATCTTCTTGCCCGTCATCCGCGCCATCCTGCCGGAAGTGGTCGACATCAACATGCCCGCCGAGGGTGTGTTCCACAACTTGGTCCTGGTATCCATACGCAAGGAGTTTCCGGGCCACGCCCGCAAGGTGATGCACGGCCTATGGGGTCTGGGGCTGATGAGCCTGGCCAAGACCATAGTGGTGGTCGACCACTTTGTCGATGTTCAGAACCCTTCCGAAGTTGCCTGGCGAGTAGCCAACAACTTTAATCCCAGCTTAGACCTGGTGGTGGTGGAGGGACCCCTGGACGACCTGGACGTAGCCTCCGCCAGCGCCAAATTCGGCGGCAAGCTGGGTATCGACGGCACCCAAAAGATGGCCCAAGAGGGATTCAAGGGAGAGTGGCCGCCCGACATATTGATGACCCAGGATATAAAAGAGTTGGTTGACTCCAAATGGCCGGAATACCAGATAAAAATCCGACGATAATCCGCTAATTTTATTGCTGGAGCGGCCTTATGGGGCCCCACCTTTATTGTGACTACATATCAGTGTGACCACGCCTTAATTGTGACTACATATCAGTGTGACCACATTTTAATTTTGACTACGCCTTAGTGTGACCCACTTATCGAGATGCAAACTACTTCTATCTTGCCTCCAAGAGCACGGGTAATAGCCGGGAAAATCCCGCTTTACCTAAGCTCCATTCGCATTTGGGAGGCCCTTTTCGCCACGCCCTTTGCCTACATCGGCATGGTTTTGGCTGCCGACGGCTGGCCGGGATGGCACCTCTTCATCTGGTTAACAGTGGCGCTGATGGGCGTACGAACCCTGGGTATGTCGGCAAACCGGTTGATTCACGCCAAGGAGGACGCCCTCAATCCCCGGACGGCCAATCGCCACCTGCCGCAGGGCATCCTAAAATCTGGGGAAGTCGTGGGAATGATCCTCGTCTCCGGCGCCATCTTCGTATTTGCCGCCTACCAGCTCAATTCTCTGGCTCTCATTTTGACTCCGGTGGCGGCAGGATACGTAATCCTGTACTCATACGCCAAATACTTTACCTGGGCCTGCAATCTTATGCTGGGCTGGGCGCTGGCCATGGCTCCGGCCGGGGCATGGATCGCCGTGACCGGCAACCTGCCTCCGCAAGCGGTATTGCTGTCCCTGGTGGTGGCCACCTGGGCGGGGGGCTTCGACATCATCTACGGATGCACCGATTACGAATTTGACAAGGAGCAGGGAATTCACTCCGTGTCTGGCAAATTCGGCGTGGCCACCGCTTTATGGATAGCCCGGGGCATGCACCTGCTCTCCGTTTCGGCGCTGCTGGCCCTGGGCCTTTGGCTTAACTTGGGCTACTTTTTTTACCTGGGCTGGGCCATAACAGTCGGATTATTGATCTACGAGAACAGCCTGGTAAAGCCCGACGATCTATCCAAGGTTGGCGTAGCATTTTTCCGGATGAACAGCTACGTCTCGGTCCAACTGCTCTTCTTCACCGTTTTGGCAGTGGTACTGTAACGGGGCTGTTGCGGAGTCAGGCCGGACTTATGATCGAAGCGAAGCCGATAGTGGTAGGAATATCCGGGGCCAGTGGAGCGGTCTTGGCCCGGGAGACCGTCAATGAGCTGTTGCGGCGCGAAATCCCGACTATTGCAGTCTGCTCCAACGCCGCCCGCCTGGTCTGGCAGGAAGAGTTGGACCAATCCTTTAGTGATGCGCTTTCCGAGTGGCGGGAGCATCCCCAGTTTACGGATTATGGGATCGGCGATCTGCGGGCTCCCATCGCCAGCGGCACCTTTCCCACCGCCGGCATGGCGGTGGTGCCGTGCAGCATGAATACCGTCGCATCGGTGGCCCACGGGCTGGCAGGCAATTTGCTGCTGCGGACTGCGGATGTCTGTCTCAAGGAGCGGCGGCGGCTGGTGCTGGTGCCCCGGGAAACACCGCTCCACAGCATCCACCTGGAGAACCTGCTGGCGGTTTCCCGGGCGGGAGCCGTAATTCTGCCGCCGGAACCCGCCTTTTATCTCAAGCCTCGGGGGATGGAGGACCTGGTCCGCTTTGTAGTGAGTCGAGTGCTTGTGGCCCTAGGGGTGGCCGATGACCTTCCTCAAGACCTGCAGTACCAGGGAGGCTCCTGACCGATGGGTATTAACTTCATTGATGGAGTAGCAAGAGGACCAAGTGGTGAAGAAGCTGAGGTTTGTTTCCTGATGGACAGTGGGGCAACCTATTCGCTGTTGCCGGATTCGGTATGGCGGCCCATCGGGCTGGAACCCACTCGCGAGATGACCTTCACCCTGGCCGATGGCACCAGAGTCGAGAGACAAATTTCCCGGTGCTACCTGGTCCTCCCCCAGGGAGAAGACTACACTCCGGTAATTTTGGGTGAGCCCGGTGACGAAGCGCTCCTGGGAGTGGTGACATTGGAAATCCTTGGCCTGGTGTTCAACCCCTTCAGCCGCACGCTGCACCCTATGCGCATGATGCTCGCCTGACCCATGGCCCAGCTGCAGGGTGAGGCGAAACAGCAATACGTTGCGAGCATGTTCGCCCGCATCGCCGGTCGCTACGACCTGATGAACACCCTGATAACCGGCGGCATGCACCTGAGCTGGAAGCGCAAAACCGCCCGAATCACCGCCCAGGGTCTGTCGGGCCGGGCCCTGGACATCGCGTCCGGTACCGGGGACCTGGCCCTGGCCCTGGCGGGACTCCCTCAAATCGATCAGGCTGTGGGGTTGGACCTGCTGCCGGAGATGGTAATCCTGGCCAAGGCGAAGGCTGCCCGAGGGCATACGGCGGACAAGACCTGCATGATGCTGGGCGATGCGCTCTCGCTGCCCTTTCCGGACGACAGCTTCGCCTGTGCCACCGCGGGCTTCAGTTTACGCAACATGCCGGACCTGCCTCGAGCCCTGGCCGAGATGTCCCGGGTGGTAAAACCCGGCGGCCGGGTGACTACTTTGGAGCTAACCCCATTGACCTTGGGGTTGAAAAGTAGGCTGTTTCGTCCCTACTTTCACGGATTGGTGCCGCTGATGGGCCAATTGGTGGCGGGAAACCGCTCAGCATACTCCTACCTGCCCCGATCGGTGGACCGCTTTCCCGACGCCGAGGGACTGTCGTCGCTGCTGCGAGAAGCCGGATTGGTGGAGGTCGATTACCAGTTCCTGGGGTTCGGCACGGTTGCGCTGCACCGGGGACTCAAGCCGATCGCCTGAGGCTTCCAAAGCGGCATGCAATTGCCCTCGTCGCAGTGGTAGGGCCCCTTGTTCGTTGGTAACGATTGGGATAAACTGGAAGATACAGAAGGACTTATCCGACATTCTTGGACCTCTGATTTCTGCCACCAACAACTATGAGCTCAATTTTCGACAAACTGGAACCCGTCGTTCGCCGCCACCAGCGAATCGAGGAACTGATGGCGCAACCCGACGTTGCCACCGACTATGCCCGTGTTCAGGAGTTGGCCAAGGAGCGGGCATCTCTTGAGGAGCTGGTCGGGTTGTCCGCCAAGCATAAGGAGCTTCTTCAGGAGCAGGTGGACCTGAAGTCCCTGGTGGAGGAAGGCGGAGATCAAGAGTTGGTATCCATGGCTCGTGAGGAGTTGGACGGCGTAGAGCAAATGCTGATTGACCTGGCCGAGGCATTACGGCTGGCCCTTCTGCCCAGGGATCCCAACGACGACCGGGACGTGATCGTAGAGATTCGCTCCGGCACCGGCGGTCATGAGGCCAGCCTTTTTGCCGCCGACCTGTATCGCCTCTACACCAGGTACGCCCAGTTGCAGAACTGGAAAGTTGACGTGATGGACTCCAACCCCTCGGACCTGGGCGGCCTCAACAAAATCGTTTTTGACATTCAGGGCAAAGGCGCCTTCAGCCGCCTAAAGTTCGAGCGCGGAGTGCATCGGGTGCAGCGGGTGCCGGAAACCGAGGCGCAAGGGCGCATCCATACCTCCACCGCCACCGTGGTCGTCTTGCCCCAGGCGGACGAGGTGGAGGTTAATATCAGTGCAGAAGACCTGCGCATCGATATTTTCCACGCCGGCGGCCACGGCGGACAGAATGTGAACAAAGTAGCCACCGCCGTCCGCATCGTCCACGAGCCGACGGGTCTGGTCGTGGTGTGCCAGGACGAGCGTTCCCAATACAAGAACAAGCAGCGGGCGATGTCCATGCTGCGGGCCCGGCTATTTGAGGCGGAGCAGCAGCGGCAGGACGCCGAAATAAGCCAGAGCCGTCGCTCCCAGGTGGGCAGCGCCGAGCGCTCTGAAAAAATCCGTACTTATAACTATCCCCAAGATCGGATAACCGACCACCGAATCTCCACCAGCTTCCACGGCATTCCCCGAGTGATGGACGGCCAGCTTGATGAAATCATCGACACGCTGGTCGTCTGGGAGCAGGGCCGGCTGTTGGAAGAGGTAACCTCCTAAAACCCGCTATGCCGTCCCTGCGCCAAGTAGTACGGGGAACCCACGGCATACTGGAAGGGTTTCAGATTCCAGATTCCCGCCTTGAGGCTGAAGTCATGGTGATGAACACCATGCGTATGCCCCGCCAAGACCTGTTCGCCAACCAGGAAACAGAAGTCTCCCCGCAGCAGGAGCAGGAACTGGCTGAGATAATCGAGCGCCGCCGGAAACGGGAACCCCTGGCTTATATTCTGGGCTACAAGGAATTCTACGGTATTACCCTGCTGGTCAACTCCAACGTGCTGATTCCCCGTCCGGAGACCGAATCGATGGTGGAGCATGCCCTGTTCATGGCCCTGATGGGGATGGAAACGGCGGAACTGGTCATCGCCGATGTTGGGACCGGCACTGGGGCCATCGCCATCAACCTGGCGATTCACCTGCCGGCGGCCCAGATCTACGCTATGGACCTTACGGATGAGGTTCTGGATGTAGCCAGCTATAACGTCCGCGCCCATAACGTGGCCGACCGAATTATGCTTTTGAAGGGTGATTTGCTGGAACCCTTGCCTCAGCCGGTAGACCTGATCGTGGCCAACCTCCCCTATGTGCCCAGCCAGCGAATTCCCACCCTGCAGCCGGAGATTCAGTGGGAGCCCCGACAGGCGCTGGATGGCGGAGAGGAGGGATTGGACCAGATTCGGCGGTTACTGGAGCAGGCGGCCGGCTCTCCGTTGGAAGATGGGGATGGAGGCCGGCTCCCTGGCCGCTTGAAGGATATCGGGATCATCCTTCTGGAGTTGGATCCGGAACAGGTGCCCGCAGTCAAGGAAATGGCGGACCGGCTATTTCCCGGTGCGGAAACCAGCGTCGAGCCGGATATCTCCCAGCGGGACCGAATTTTCGTGATTAACCGCGGCCAAATGCTTTCCCCTTGACTTCCCCATCGCGGTAGGCTATAGACTAGATCGGATCAAACCGGGCCGCGCCGCGCTCGAATCTAGCAAGCCTGGTCCCGGAGGCTGCCGATGTCCACCGCCGCCCTGTCCAGCTTTTGGAAGCGCACGATTGAAGAGTTGGCGCAGTCCAAAGCGAATCCCGCTATGGAGGAAGCCCCGGAGCTAAGTGCCCGGGATTACCGGACTCGTCGGGTGGTATTGGATAGCTTCCAGGGGAGGCGCCTGCGCGGCTGGTATACCACGCCCACCGACCCGCCGCCGGCAGGCAGGTTCCCCGGCGTTTTGGCGGTTCCAGGCTACGGCGGCGCCAAGGTCATTCCCACCCATCTGGCGATTAACGGGTTCGTGGTATTGACCTTGTTTCCCCGGGCGCAGGGGGAAAGCCGGCAAGAATGGCAGCTCGAGCACAGCACCAAAATAACCTACCACCTAACCGACCGGGAGAAGTACTACTACCGGGGCGCCTACATGGATTGCCTGCGGGGCCTGGATTTCCTCTCCTCCCAGCCCGAAGTGGACCCCAACCGCCTGGGAATGTGGAGCCGGAGCCAGGGCGGGGGACTTACGTTGGCCACCGCTGCCCTCGACTCCCGCCTATCCGTGGCGGTAGCGGAGGAGCCCTTCTTGTGCAACTTTCCGGTCTCGATTGACATAACCAGCAGACCTTACCTAGAACTGCACGACTATGCCGCAGCCCATCCAGAGCAGCGGCAGGCGATTCTGGATACGCTTTATTACTTCGACCCCCTGAACCTGGCGGAGAATATTAGCTGTCCGACTCTGATGAACATTGGAATGAAGGACGAAACCTGTCCCTACCGTACAATAATGCCGGTGTTCGAGAAGATTACCGCGCCCAAGGCGATTCACGTTTATCCGGAGCTAACCCATTCCCCCTGTTCTGACTTCAATGCCCACGCCATGAGCTGGCTGCGCCGCTACTTGGGAGCTTAAGCTACCGGGGGCGTAAGCCCGGCCCGGAACGTTCCCGGAACGTTCCCTCACTGTCCCGGAATGTTTTCAAACCGGACTGTTCTCAAAGGGGAGGGTCCCAACATGCCAGCACGCACCGGCGAGCAATACCTGGAAGGGTTGCGCCAGCAGCCCCGGGAGATTTATCTAGGTGGTCAACGGGTGGAGGATGTGACCACCTTTCCCGGCCTGGCCGGTGGCGCGCGCTCCCTCGCCGGGCTCTACGACATGCAGCACGACCCGAATCTGAAAGAGGAGATGACCTACGCCTCTCCGACCAGCGGGCAGCCGGTGGGTCTCTCCTTTCTGGCCACGCGAACCAAGGACGACCTGGCTCGCCGGCGGACGATGATGTCCCGCTGGGCCCACACCAGCTACGGGATGATGGGGCGAACGCCGGACTTCCTGAACGTCAGTCTGATGTCCATGGCTGAGGCCGGTGACTACTTCGCCCAGAACCGTCCCGAGTTCAAGCAAAACATCGTCAGCTACTACGAATACGTTCGGGAGAATGACCTGACCTTAACCCACACCCTGGTAAATTTGCAGCGCAATCGGCGTCCTGCGGCCACCAGCCGGCACTTCAGCACCGATGTGGCCCTGGCGGTGATCGATGAGACCGACGCCGGTATCGTGGTGCGGGGCGCTAGAACCCTGGCCACCCTGGGGCCGCTATCCGATGAGATTGCCGTCTATCCCACCCGGGGGCAGCAGCTGGCCAACAGTGATGAGGCCTGGCGATATGCCTTCGCTTTTGCCGTTCCCTGTGGCATTCCCGGTCTCAAGTTCCTCTGCCGCGAGAGCTATGACCTGGGACGTTCCCAGTTCGATCACCCCTTGGGTTCCCGCTTTGAGGAGATGGACGCCATAGTTTTCTTCGATGACGTGCTGGTTCCCTGGGAGCGGGTATTCCTTTATCGGGATACTGACCTGTGCAACGAAATTAGCTCGGCGACCAATCAGTACACCCACTCCGGGCACCAGGTGGTTACCAAGAACGTTGCCAAGTGCGAGTTTGTCCTGGGGCTGGCCAGCCTTATGGTCAAGACCCTGGGCTCTGAGAGCATACCCCAGGTGCAATCTTTGGTTGCGGAGCTGATCGAGGACCTGGAGATAATGAAGGCCCTGCTGCTGGCTTCCGAGACCGGAGCGGCCCTGGACCGCTGGGGCGTGATGTGCCCCTCCCGAATCCCTATCACCGTGGCCCGCAACCAGTTTATCCGTATGTATCCCAGGATGGTGGAGATCATCCAGCTGCTCGGTTCCAGCAGCCTGATGGCCCTGCCCGCCGAGGCGGACTTTAAAGGGCCGTTAGCCCAGCACATTGAGCAATATATGGACACCGACACCGCCACCTCCAAAGAGCGGGTGCAGCTGTTCCGCCTGGCCTGGGACCTGGCCTGCAGCGCCTTTGGTTCCCGCCAAGTGCTCTACGAGCGCTATTTTCAGGGGGACTGGATGCGCAACGCCAGCGTGCTTGTGGACGAACCGCTGGTGGTGACTGAGTCGCTTGCGGCAAAGTTTTTCACTTTCCTGACCAGACCCTTGAGGGAAGGAATGTTTTTTTCATAGGCGGAGCGCAAAATTCCCCGCTCGTTTGGATAGTGTTCCGCAAGATATTTTCCTATATCTCGATAGAATGTATTTATTACTTGCTCTCTTGTCTCTCTCGAGACAATTGGGAGGTAATAGTCTTTGCTCATTTTGTTGTGCCTCTTATTTTGCCCCGTAAGGGGCAGTGATGAAGCCTGTTTTTAGAGATTCTTCCCAAGTGATTTCATTTAAGACAACACTTAGTTCTTTTAGAGTTAACATAGGTTTAGAGTATCGAGGTTGATCTTCTATTGCAACTCTAGGACAAGCTGTATCTATGAACACTTCAATAGTGGAAAAGTTGAGTAATTCATCAGGTTGGAACTCTTTCATCGTTATGATAATAGCTTCTTTTCCTTGTTTTATTAATTTTTCTTTTATGTTTTCAGCAACTATAGTGTTTATTTGCCCTGATTTTACAGAAACTAAAATACCGAAGGTTTGTGCAGCTTTTGCTTTTTCGATTAAAGCGTAGCGTTTTTGCAAGATTTTCTTCTTTATCTCTTGCAAATCATTTACTTTTTTATTTACTGGATCAAGTAAGAGTACTGGTTTTTCTGTAGATAAAGCTAAGCCTAAAGTGTGAAATTGATTAGAGACAGAAAGGTAAGCATCAATGTTTTCCTCAATAGATTTAGGACCTGTTACTTCACAGCCAAGGATTTGTCCGGGATGGAAAGCACGGCCAATGCCTTCTGGAATGATAACTTCTTTTCCTTCAGCTTCTGTTAATTTTCCTATCTTCAGAAACTCCATCAATACTGCAAGAGTTGAACCTTTCTGGATATTTTCATCTTTATCTAACTTATACCAGAGTCCATAAACTTTCAATTTGTCTTTGATGAGGACCTTTGCACTTGAAATTTCAATGGTGTCTTCTTGATCTGGGTGTTTGATAATAAAAGCAACCTTGTCGGTTTTGGCTTTTTCAACATATTCAATTCTTACACCAGCCACTACAACTTTTCCAGCTTTCAATTTTTCAAGTTCTTTATCGCCTATTGGTTTATCTAGCTTTTCTTGGTCTTCCATGTTTTCCTCCGTTTGTATTTAATTGAGTTTTTTATAAATTTGTAAAGATAATTACTACAATCCCAATTAGTAGTCCCGCCATAACTCCAGATAGGATCATGTATAAATCTTCCAAATCTCTTCTTATTATTTCTTCTGTAAACATTTTTATTTCTTCCTCCCAGGACACCAACCCCTACATTTCCTATGAACGAGTCTTCTACAATGACGACATCTTCTACTAAATGCGTCTTGTTGTGTCTTTTCGCAATGGAAACATTTTGATATATCAGTTGGCATTTTAATTACGTTAGGGTCACCTCGATTTGTATTGAA
>JADFQT010000042.1 GCA_022561675.1 Chloroflexota bacterium | reverse complement strand
GCTCTTTGGTTATCCGGCCTTTTCGGTTCAGGGGCTTCCGACGGGAAACCCGAAGGAATATTGATAGCCTAGGAGGTAAGAACATGGGTAACGGAAAAAAGCTGATGACAGGTTTGGTAGCGGGAGCGCTAGTTGGAGCCGTTGCTGGTATGCTGCTGGCTCCCAAGTCCGGCAAAGAGAACCGCAAGATGGTGGGGGAGAAGGCCAGCAAGATTCGGAGCAAGACCGGCGGGGCTATTAGCAGCATGAAAACCCGGATCAAAAAGACACGCACCGAAACCGCCGTCGAAGAGCCTTCCAACAACGGCGCGCACATCCTTAATTAGACCGGGCGCGCTTTTCAGATAAGCTGGTTCCGCCCTTCGGGATACGGTGTTGTCGGCGTCCTAACCCGAACGGCGGCATCTCCGGCTCCCACTGAGTTAGGAACTTGGCGGCCGGCGGGTGGGTCTATCCGGCCGTTTGGATTAACGGCCCAGGTCCCGCTGGCAGCCGTCTCCTTTGGGCCGCCGAAATCTGTCCCACAAATCGACACCTGGCGGCTCTAATTAGTGATACAATCCAATGAGATGTTCTGTCCAATTTCGTTGACGCATCCTGCGGTATTCGTCCGGGACTGCCTGGCTTGCTAAGAGGTTTACTCCGCCGGTTGTCCCCGAGAAAAGGTCCCGACCCCAAATCGGACCAGTCAGTCAAATTCTCCGTTGAGATTACTGGCGAGGTTTCCGGGGAAACGGAATCTGGCTCGGCTCGGGCCACTCCCTCTGTTCCTCCCGCCGCGGCAACCCCTCCGGGCACACCGGTAGCTACTCCCACCCGAAGTCGTACCCGTTCCACGCTGGCTCAGCGACCACGCCCTTCCAGGCGGAGGACAGCCCCTGCCAGTGAAGTTTCTGTTCTTGGCCCCGGCCGCGGTCCCCTGCCCCGGGACCATCGATTCGGACCGCTGATGGTTTCGGCGCCGATCGCAAAGGCCCTGGACGATTTGGGCTACCAAACCCCTACTACCATCCAGGAGCAGGCCATACCCGTTTTCCTAAACGGTTCGGACCTGGCCGGGCAGGCCTTAACCGGCACCGGCAAAACCGCGGCCTTTGGTATTCCGCTGGCCGAGTTGATAGACCCGGCCGAAGAATCGGTTCAAGCCATCGTGTTGGTGCCCACCAGAGAGCTGGCGGTACAGGTTGCCGGAGAGCTGAGTCGTATCGGTACCCACCGGGGACTGCGCGTGACACCGCTTTACGGAGGACAATCCATCCAGCCCCAGATCAGGGCGTTGCGTCGGGGAGTTCACGTTGCGGTGGGCACCCCCGGACGGGTGCTGGACCACCTGAGCCGGGGCACTCTACGGCTTGATCACGTCCGCCATGTTGTGTTGGATGAAGCCGATGAGATGCTGGATATAGGCTTTGCCCAGGATATGGACCGAATTCTGCATCACACCCCTAAAGAGAGACAAACCGCGCTATATTCCGCCACCTTCCCCGGATTTATTCGCAGGCTGATCAACCGTCATCTGCGGGAGCCGGTATACATTTGGTCTGACGAACAGGAACTGGAGACCGTGGAAGAGGTGGAGCAGGTCTATTATGAGATAGCCGAGCGGGACCTGGAAACCGGGCTGCGGGAGATCCTGGACCAGCAGGTTCAGGGAGGCCAGGCCCTGATCTTTTGCCGCACTCAGGTGAATGTCGACCGATTGGTGCGGGGTCTTTCCGCCCATGAGTATCTGGTGTACGGTCTGCACGGCGGTAAGCCCCAGCGAGAACGGGATGCCGTGATGAAATCCTTCCGGGAGGGCAGCCTGAAGATTCTGGTCTCGACCAATTTGGCGGCTCGGGGAATCGACATTCCCAGCATTACTCACGTTATCAACTACAACATTCCGGATAACGTGGAGGAGTATGTGCACCGCATCGGACGGGCCGGGCGCATGGGACGGACCGGAACAGCAATCACTCTGGTACGGGAATGGGACTTCGAGATGCTGGATTCTATAATGGAAAAAGTTGGGGATAAACTTACCAGAGGAAGGCTGGCAGTCTCCCCATGATTCGCCGCTTGCGCCTCATCCTCAGATAGCGTTACGCCCCGGGGTTACCGGGTCAAGGGCGTGTGAGATCAACTGGCCCCTCACCTTGTAAGGTGAGGGGCCAGCTGATCTCACAGTCGTGTAGGGTATCTTTCTATAGCATGGGGTTTTGGGCCTGGGTCGAAACCCTAGCGTAGCGGTTGAGCATAGGGAGTAAAGAAACTCGTTGATCCGCCGGTTAGCGGTACTTAGATTTCATTACCAAGGTTCGTCACTCTCTGCCAAATACAAACCGGGGAGAATTCTGGGGCCGGTGAAAGAGTAACGAAAACCCTCGGATACTCTTCTGAATATAGGCTTTTCAATCCTACGGTTGGAGCCCGGGCTATGTGGTGGGCTTGCAGTGTGCGTCCGGCCTCCGATTATCATGCCGGGTGGCGGGCCATCGGCCCAGGGGTAAATGTTGGCGAACCTAATTTTTGGGCCATCATGCATGACGGTTCTTTTTTTGGATTTGTCTTACTCGACCAGCGCGATCATATTGGGCGCTAATCCGTTATCGTTTTCACTGATTCGTTGCAGCAGGACCCGATGCGGCTGGACTCCCCCCTCCATGAGATAACCCCAGACCATGCCGCACCCAAAGCCACTGACAAGACCCGGAGCGCCGCAGGCCTCGCCGGGACTGTCGGTACCCAGGGCATCACCCCAATCGGGATTAGCAATTCGGTCCCACTTGGCTATGGCGAAGGTGGCAATACCCAGCACCCTAATGTCTTCACTGCTGCCGAAGCTAGGAAAGGACTCTATGATCGGGATGGCCACGAGCCGGTACGCGCAGACAGGATCATCGACAAACCTAGCTCTAGCGGCGGCCTTGCCGTCCGGGTCCAGGCCCGTGATGGGATTAGGCGTAGCCTCAATGTCACACTCCAATACAGGAGTGCCATCGGCTCCGAATCCTATGGTCGACTCGGCGGCGTAGCGAGCATTCAGGGCGGTATTGGTATTGGCTCCCCCGACGCCGGTCTGCGCTCCCACATTCACCGTCTGGCCCTCGGCGTAGAATCCGCTGTTGGTCTCGCCCTGAATGCACTTTCTATAATCAGAAACACCCCCTCCGCAGGAAGCAAGGGCGCCAAAGTTTCCCGGCGTGTATGTCTCGGGGTCGCTGATCTTGAAAGCGTATAGCTTATCGACGTCCAGGCCCTAGGGACACAGTTCTTGACCAAGCAGGAGCGGTGGGTAGTAGCCACAGTGCTCGTCGCTGCCTATAAACCCGTCGCAATCGAGGCCGGTGGGCGTAACATCTCACCCCACTCTCCCAACAGCGTTCCCAAAAGCAAATGTAACAACGAAGTTTACTTTGATGGCTTGTTGTTCACGAAAATAGCTTGGCTTATATCACTCCACTGTCACCTTCTCGCGACTTTTCGGTCCACAATATTCGACCTTCTTCACCTATTCTTTACTTTAGACAACCGACCAAGAGTGTTTGGCACCAAATTGGGAATTCCGGCCGGTCGGCATCTAAGTCTAGGCCCATCTTAACTGGCGGAGGAGAATATGTTTAGCCTGAGAACTATGAAGCAAAAAACCAGAGTTATGTTATTGACGCTAATTGGCGCCATCTTACTGGGGCTGGCAGTTGGCCTCTTACCCATTGATGAGCATTCGGCCAATGCTGCGCCGAAAGGGGGGCATGGGGACAAGGGGGACAAAGGAGGGAAAGGTGGGAAAGTTGCGGGGACAGCCAATGTTGCTATGTTTCGCATCGAAGACGATTGTGAAGCCATGACTGTTTGGACCAATTGGGACAATATTAAACAAATCGCGAGGGTTGAAATCGATATCACGAAGGATGATCTCCCCCTACCGTTCGTGTTCGAACCCGACGAGGGCCATCATTTTGTTAGCCTGGAGACTGCCATCTTTACTCGGAACGCATCCAGTCGCTTTGCACCCATCGGTGCGGACACATATCAAGTGACTGAAACGCGATTTTACAACAAAAGAAACAAGTTAATAGAAAGGTTTACGCCGGATACCACTCCTCCTTTGACTGGGGAAATAGCTCCAATAACTGCACATTGGTGTTAGGGATAGGTACTGAGGCCAAACTCGCACAAACGGGGTTATGGAAGAGGGTGGCAAATGCCACCCTCTCTACAATTCCTCGATGAACTATAATTGGGAAGAACAGCTATTCTGACCAACAGGCGTGGTGTCCCAGGGTAGGTGGAAATGTTGATACCAACTTCACCCAATGCGATCCTTGAAAGGTCACCCACCCTCGGGTGCGGTGGGGTGTTATGATGCGTGCGCGTCTGAAAGAAGGCAACGAAAATTAGCGAAGGAGTTTAGCGAAGGAAATTATGGTCAAGATGACCGGCGGCCAGGCTCTCATGAAATCCCTTTACCAGGAAGGCGTAAGAGTGATCTTCGGTCTTCCGGGAGTGCAGCTGTATCACGCCCTGGACGCGCTGTACAAACAGCCCGAGATCCGTCTGATCACAACCCGCCATGAGCAAGCAACCACCTACATGGCCGATGGTTATTCCCGGGCCGGTGGCGGAATCGGAACGGCGCTCATGGTCCCTGGTCCGGGCCTGCTCAACGCCGCCGCCGGTATCAGCACAGCCTTCTCCGCTTCCTCGCCGATTTTGGTGGTGGCCGGACAGATAGAGCGGGACCTGATTGGGGCAGACCGGGGCATCCTGCATGAAATAAACGACCAGTTGGATACGATTCGCCCGATAACCAAGTGGGCCCACCGTATTCTTGACCCGGCGGAAATCCCTCTGGCCGTCCACGAGGCGTTCCACCACCTCAAGACGGGACGCCCCAGACCAGTGGAAATCGAGATCCCTCCCGAGACTCTGGCGGAGGTGTCAGAGGTAGAGTTGCGGGAGCCCGGAGACTTTCCGCGCCCGGCGCCCGCAATCCGCTGATCTGGGCGGGAGGCGGGGTGAACTCTTCGGGGGCCAACGAAGCGTTGCTGAAACTGGCGGAGCATTTGCAGGCGCCGGTCATCGCAACCGCAGAGGGGCGGGGGGCGATCTCCGACCGGCACTATCTCTCTCTGGGGGGCCTCCGGCTGCGGAACGACCCCATCGCCAGAGACGACCCCAAGTTTGATGTTATTCTCGCGGTGGGCACCCGCATGGCCTTCCCCGCGCTACTGGATGGCCAGCAGGTGGTGCAGATAGATATTGACCCGGCGGAGCTGGGAAGAAACTACGAGAACACCCTGGGCGTTCAGGCCGATGCCCGTCGTGGGCTGGAGGAACTGCATCGGGAAGTCGCCAGCCTCACTCCGGCCCGAGCCAATCGTCAGACCGAAATAGACCAGATTAAAGCCAATCGCGCCGCTACCGCGCTGCGGGTTGAGCCCCAGGACTCTTATCTTGCGGCGATTCGGGCGGCCATGCCGGATGACGGGATTCTAATTTCCGGCATGACCCAGCTGGGGTATTACAGTCGAAGCTACTACCCGGTTTACCAGCCAAAGAGCTTCATCACCTCCTCCTACTCGGGCAACCTGGGCTACGCCTTTCCCACTGCCTTGGGGGCCAAAGTGGCTCAGCCGGAAAAAGCCGTCGTGGCCTTATCCGGCGACGGGGGATTCTTGTTCAACTCGCAAGAGCTGGCCACGGCGGCGCAGCATGGCATCAACGTTGTAGTGGTCCTGTTCAATGACAACGCCTACGGGAACGTTTTGCGGGACCAGGTGACCAGGTTCAACGGGCGGGCAATTGGTGCTGAGCTGCGAAACCCGGACTTCATGAAGCTGGCGGAGGCTTACGGTGTTAGGGGAGTTCGGGCGCAAGGCCCGGAGCAGCTGGAGTCCAGCTTGCGGCAGGCCATCGGCATCGACGCACCTACGCTGATCGAGGTTCCGGTGGAGATGATGCCCTCTCCCTTTGAGTAGCTATGTCGAGTAGTTCCGGCGAGGCCATCGCCGGGCGGTAAAAAAGCCGGCCCCACCGGGGAGATAATCGATACCCCATCGAACAAGCGGACGGAGTAAACTCCGCGCCGAAGAGTAAGGATGGAATAAATCGACCGGCTCCCCCGTCCGCGTCTCCCCGGTGGGGATGCTGCCGCCACAGCGTTTCCGGCTAACGTAATTGCTGCAAAAACCGCTCCACTTCGGATGACAGAGGAATGAGCGATTCCATTTGCTCGTCCCTCCATATGTCGTATTGCTCTTCCAACTGCGAGACCATGTAGGAGCCTCCGGGAACCTTATCCACCTCTTCCTGCAGGGCATCGTATTGGCGCCTTCCCTTATCGGAATCAATCAGCGTTTCCGGCAAATCATATTGGGCACAGAGGATTTTCATGAGGCGGGCCACACCGGCGAAATCTTCTTTTGGCTTGAGGTATCTGGGCAGGTGAACCAGGTAGGTCTCGGATTCTATCCCCAGGTCCATCGCGCGGTGCTGCACCAGTTCGGTGATGGAGCTCATCCCCTCGTAGGTGTTATAGAGGGCCTGAGCGAAGGGTGAGTCTGACCGAGGCTCCCTGCTGTCGCTCCAGGTAGAAACGGGAAGCTCTCGGGTGTGGGGGACGGTGCCGGGCATGCCTCCGATAAGGGAATAGCTTTTGACTTCAAAGAATTTGAGCAGGCCGATGACCGAGTCGATGTATTCCTCCGCGTCGCCGTGAGGCTCCATCATATTTAGGTAAATGAAGTCCGGCGCCCGCTCCCGGCGGGTATAGCGGATGGAGGTGTTGGGAATGATTAGCTCCCGGCGGCCATCCTTCAGGTAGGATTCCGGCCGATACCTGGTGAAGTCGTAGAAATGCCCCGGACGTTCCAGGCGGCCTATCTCGGCACAGCCCAGGTGGCGCTGTATTCTTTCCAGGCTCAAAGAGCCGATTTTTCCCACGTCAAACCAGGGACTCAATACGGCCAGGACGTGGGGTCGCCGCAGAGCGGGGAGAGGCTCAACGATTTCGAAGTGGCCGAGGCGCATGTTTATTCAGCTCCTTATTGGCTGATGGTGTAACCATTGGTTACCAGCCATCAGTTACTAAGGTACTGGCTGGGGGTAACTGGGCGGGTTGAGACGGGTGCGGATGGGGAATGGAGTGGGGTAACAAGTAAGTGACTAATAGTGACGAATCTCTACGGATGAGCCCAAGGACGGCTCATCCCACCGGTGGGACGCCAAAAGAACGTGTTTGAAGAGTTAATTTCCCTCTCTTGACAAGGCTAGGAACAATTAAACATCCTCTGAATCGCTTTTGGGTATAGGCCAGGAACATGATCGAGATCAGGGTTAAAACCGGGCGGCTTGGGTCGTCAGCTGGCGACCCTGGCCCGTTCCTGCTCCAGCAACAGCCGCCGCAGAATCTTCCCCGAGGGGTTCTTGGGGATGCTGTCAACGAATTCTACTTCCCTGACCTGCTTGAAGGTGGCAACCTGTCCCGAAACGAAGCCCATCAGGTCCTCCGCGGATGGGTCCATTCCTGACTTCCGCACCACAAAGGCCTTGGGTATCTCCCCCGATTCGACATCCGGCTTACCGATGACTGCAGCATCGGCCACCCCAGGATGCTCCAGCAGCAGACCCTCCAGCTCGGCGGGTGGGACCTGGAAGCCTTTGTACTTGATGAGCTCCTTCTTGCGGTCCAGGATCCAAACATTGCCGTCCTGCTCCATGCGCACAATGTCGCCGGTATGGAGCCAGCCGTCCGCGGTGATAGTCTCGGCCGTGGCCTGAGGGTTGTTGTGGTACCCCTTCATTACCTGGGGTCCGCGTACCAAAAGCTCTCCCACCTCACCCAGGGGCAACTCTGTGACGCCGTCCTCCAGGTCCACCACCCTTTCCTCCGTGTCGGCTACAGCGGGTCCCACCGAGCCTGACCTGAGCCGGTCCGCCTCCATGAAGTCCACGTTGGAAATCGGAGAAAGCTCTGTCATGCCGTAGCCCTGGATTACCGGACAATTCAGAACCTGGCTGACCCGGTCCTGCAGGTCCTGGGAGCAGGGCGCGGCGGCGAGAAAGCCCACGCGCAGCGATGTCAGGTCTACCTGGCCAACACCGGGGTATTGGGTAAGCCCCAGGGCTACCGGCGGGACGGTGTAAAGCTGGGTGACCCGATGCTGGGACACCAGGTTGAGAAACAGCTCCATGTCGAAGCGGCCCATCAATACCTGAGTTGCTCCGACATGGATCACGGCGTTCATCAACACCTGCAAGCCATAGATATGAAACAAGGGAAGGTGCACCAGAAATACGTCGTCTCTACGGTAAGATGCCTCTTCTCCAGGCCGCTGGGTAAACTGCTCCAGGTTGCAAGTAAGGTTGTGATGGGTGAGCATGACCCCCTTGGACAGCCCGGTGGTGCCGCTGGAGTAGGGCAGGGCCGCCAGGTCTTCCTGGGGGTTGATCGAGACCGAGGGGGGTCTGGCCGGGGCGTTCTCCAACAGTCCCCAGAAGGATTCCGAGTCCTCCGAAGTGGGCTTGATAACGATCAGCCGGCGAAGACCGGGGGTGGCGTCCCGCACCTCCTCGGCCATACCTTCCAGCGCCTCGTGGACGATCAGGGTCTCAGCGCCGCTGTCGTTTATCTGGTGGGCAATCTCCCGCTGTTGATAGGCCGAGTTTAAGGTAGTGGCGACGGCCCCGGCCCTTACGATGCCGAAAAAAGCGATTTCGAACTCGGTGCAGTTGGGCGCCATGATGCCGACCCGATCCCCCTTGGCCACGCCTAGAGCAGCCAATGCGGCCGCGAATCGACTGCTGTGATCGTCCAACTCCCGGTAGGTGAACCGGCGGTCGCCATCGACAACCGCCACCTTACCGGGCAACTCTCTGGCGGCGCGGCTCAAAATGTCCTGGATCGGACGTACCGGATAGGGCAATCGGGAAGCTCTGGCACCTGTCATTATTCGCCTCTGGCTCAGCAGCTTGGCGTTAATCCGAAACTAGAAGGACCGAAACCGGCAGCAAAGGAAAGCGTGGGCTAATAGTGGCGCAACTCCACCACGTTGTCATCGGGGTCGTAAATATAAAGGGATATGCCGTCGCCGTGAGAGCCCCACCGCTTGCCGGGACCGGCCTGGATATCCACGCCAATGCCCTCGAAATTGGCTTTCAGCTCTTCCATATCGGTGGGCTCAATCACCATGCAGAAGTGGTCCTGATTCTTGGCGTCCTCCCGGCCGATGGGCTTCTGGTCGGTACCGAAGAAATCTATTATCGTGTCCGCATTGAGACGCGCCGAGGGAAAACGTATCTCCCCGGCCCGCCACTGCTCCACCCTTTCCGCCGGCATGCCCAGGACCTGGGTGTAAAAGCGGAGGGAGGTTTCCACATCCCTGACCCGCAGGACTATGTGGTCCATCTCGGTTATCTTGACCAGGGGCTTGGTCTGCGACTGGGAGAGTTGCTCGGTACGAGTAGCCATTTTCCTCCTCCTCTAATGGGGGCTGTATAGGGTTTCGACAATTGGATCAGGTGAGGCCATTGTACTTTTCTGTGGAGAGGGGGTCAATCGACCTGGAACCGTTAAATTACGCCAAGGCTTATGCCAAACCGGCAAGGGTATTGAGCGGCGGCCGTTTCGGAAAAGGCGCCAGGCCCAACTCGTCATTATGTCTCAGTTTTGTCTTCGGGCCTGGTGCGGCGCACCTCCACCGCTGCGATCTTAACCCGTTCCATTGCCGTGACGGTCAATCTCAAGTCCTGGAATTCCACCGCATCCCCTACCTGAGGAATACGGCCCAGCCGGTCCAAAACGAAGCCGGCCACCGTCTGATATTGGCCTTCCGGCAGGTTCAATGCCAGCTGGTCGTTAATCTCGGCGATGCCGACGCTGGCATCCAGCAAGAAGGTATCCTGAGCCACGGTGGTATATGGCCCGCCCGGGCTCCCTCCCTCCTCATCCACCTCGCCCACGATAACCTCCAGCAATTGTTCCAACGTGGCCAAGCCCGCGATGCCTCCGAACTCATCCACAGTCAAAACCATACCGTGGCCACCCCGTTGCATCTCTTCGAAGGTGTCGCTCACTGGCTTAGTCTCTGGAACAAAATGGGCCGTTCTCAATACATCGGTGACGCTGTCCTCGGCCAGGAGCTTCCCTTCCCCCAGTCCCAGCAGAATGTCCTTTACCGACAACACCCCTTTTATATCTTCGGTGGACTCATGGAACACGGGGAAACGGCTGTGCCGGTGCTGCGCAAAAATAGTGAGAAACTGCTCCAGAGTAGCCCCATGCTCCACCCAAACAATCTCCGGTCGAGGCGTCATTACGTCCATGACCTGTTGATCCCCGAAGCGAAACACCTTTTCCAGCAGGGCCGCCTCGCTGGCCTCCACCTCTCCGGTTTTCGCTCCTACGGCGATCAGGCTCCTGATTTCCTGCTCGCTGACCTGCGAGGTGGGCCCGGTGATGCCGAAAAGTTTGGTGAATGATTTAGCTAATCCTTGCAGGCCCCAAGTGACCGGAGTCAGGGCCCAGGCAACCGCGGCCAAGGGAGGGGCAAAGGCGTAGGCGACCCCTTCGGATCGGTTCCATGCTACAGTTTTGGGCAGCGTTTCGCTAAACACCAGCAGCAGGGTGGTGACTCCAAGGGTTGCTACTAGGAGGGCAACGGTGGAATTGCCGAGTAAGCTTATCGTCAATGCTGTGCCCAGGGCGGCGGCGGCGGTATTAGCCAGGTTGTTGCCCAGCAAAACGGTGGCCAGAAGCCGCTCTGGGCGCTGCATCAACTGGGACACCAGCATCGCCCGTCGATGTCCTATGTTGACCAGGTGCACTAGACGGGATCTGGGGAACGCAATGAAGGCGGTTTCCGAGGAGGAGAAAAAGGCGGATAAACCCAGGCAAAGAACCAGAAGAGCTAGCTTCCCTAAGTCGGATGGCTCCATCTTACTCTTGCGTAAACCTCCAATATCTCCGGCATGCCGAAGTAGGTATCTGGCCGGAGCCTCGCCCTCCGGGGGTAGGAGTTCCCAAGGTGTCAAGGAACTTTGAATGGATGGTAGCATGGTTAACGCTCACCGGCCAAGGCACCCTCCCGCCGATATTTGGGAAGGTCCTCTAGCCGGCAATATTGCTATCAACGGGTATCCGAGTAGCTCGATTGTATCCTTTGCCTGGGGTTAATACCGGGGAGGGACTTGGCCCATATCCTCTAATATTGGCCGGTAATACAAAAGGAGTGCCAAAAAAATGGCACTCCTATGATTAGCGACGCAACACGTCCAGGTAGCCCTTTCGGCAGGTCAGTAATAAACCGCGCTGCCTACCCCGCCGCCGGCAGCGATAAGCTCTCCGGTAATGGCCCAAGCCTTATCCGAAGCCAGGAAGGCGGTCAAGAAGCCGATTTCCGAGGCGTCGACCATGCGACAGATGGCGTTGCCTCGCGGCGAGCCGGGTGCGAAATCCTGCTCCTCTGCCTGCTCAGGGGTAACACCTAGCTGGGTGGCCCTGGCGTCCAGCAGGCTGGGAGTGCGCTCGGTTCGCGTGGTGCCAGGGTGGATGCAGTTGACGGTGATACCGTAGCGACCTACCTGATTGGACAGGGTTTTGGTCAAATGCACCAGGGAAACATTGCGGGCCCCGCCGCTGAGGTTACCGGCGTTGCGGGCGTTCCCACCGCTGATGTTGATGATGCGGCCCCAACCCTGCTCTTTCATGAAAGGAATGGCGGCGCGGGCGCACCGCAACGCCCCCGCGTATTTGACGTCGAAGTCACTGACTAGATCGTCTTCGTTGACGGTCTCGATGGGGCCGGTGGCCGTGTCCGACCCGCCGGGATACGAGCCGCTGTTGACCAGAATGTGCAGCCCTCCCAGTCTCTCCGCCGCCTCGGAGGTCACCCGGTCCACCTGCTCACGCTGGGTTACGTCCAGCGCCAAAGGGATAGCGCGCCGGCCCGTCTCCTTCTGAATTTCGCGCGCCGACTCCTCCAGGGTCGCCATGGTGCGGGCGGCGATAGCTACATCGGCCCCCTCGCGGGCCAGCTCCAGAGCAATCGCCTTGCCGATGCCCCGGCTTCCTCCGGTGACCAGCGCATACTTGCCTTCCAATCCAAAGTCCATTCTGGGTGACTCCTTTCGTAGAGCTGCCGTAGAGCTGCCTATAATGGGATTCACGGACAAAATGTCATTCTTGAGTCC
>JADFQT010000270.1 GCA_022561675.1 Chloroflexota bacterium | reverse complement strand
GCTGCGACCTGGTTGATGGGTAGATGACTCTGGATTCCGGCCTGCGCCGGAATGACGTGCAGGGAATTATGCTATGCCCGGATATCTTTGAACACAGGCTCTAAGGCTCATGCCGTCCTTGACAACTCAACGCCGCCGCCGGCCCGGTACTCCGGGATAGACACGATCGGTCAGCACCCATTGCAGCCGCCGGTGCAGGGCTTCGATCTCCTCCGGCAGCAGCATATCCAACAGCTCTTGAATACGACCCTGGGGATGGGCCAATTGGCGGCAAAACCCCTCCAGCGTCTGGAGCAAGTCCTCCGGTATGGGGTCTCCGGCAAAGTCCCAGATTACCGTGCGGATTTTAGTGTCGGCGTGGAAGGTCAGGGCCTGGTCGATGCCCCAGAGCTTGCCATCGCCATCCCTTAGTACATGACCCCCCTTTCGGTCGGTGTTATTGGCTACCAAATCAAAGCAGGCTACTCGCCTAAGCTGTTCCGCGCTGTCGGCGTCCCCTTCTGGATCCAGCGTGTGGTAGTTCTGCCTGGGGTCGTGCTCGACATAGATTTGCATCGAGCCGATACCGTAGGGGCCTTCCCGAATGAGGGTATAGGGGATGAAATCCCAACCCAGGATTTCGCTGAGCAGATAGGCCGCGCATTCCCTTTTGTAGAGGGTCCCAGCGGGAAAATCCCAGAGGGGAACTTCACCGTCCCGGGGTTTGTAGATAGCGAGGCCGTCTCGGCCATTCAGCCGGAGGCGCGCCAGGAAGGTGTAGTTAGACCCAGCGGGAGTGAGCTCACAGGAGACTACTTCGCCCTGCTGCAGTAATTCAAGGTCCGCTTGTGCCAGCCCCACCTCGGTGAACTCTGCCCCGACCCGTCGACTAACCGCTTTCCATCTAACCGCTTTCCATCACGGCGTGTCCGTTGGCCCTGGGACAGATGTGTCCTTGGGGATCAATGGGGAGGCCGCAAAGAAAGCAGGGCGGACGACCGGCGGCGCAGATCTTAAGGGCCTCCTCGGCCAGGGTGACGGATTGGGAGATGCTTATCCCGCAGCTTACCGAAGCCCCCTCCCGGTCTTGCTCCCTAGCCTCGTCGTCCCCTTCGTGGGCTTCCAAATAAAAGGCATTGCCGGAGGTCTCATATTTCAGCAGCATCTGCCTGGCCTTGAACTCCAGAGAGAGCTCTTCTCCGGTCCACTCGGGCCCGGAGGGGCCGCTGGGCCCGGCTTGCTGTTCGGCCGAAAGGCGTCGCACCGCCTCTTGAAGCGACACCGCCAGCTGAAACAGCTGTTCCTTCTCCAGCCAGACTGAAATGTTGGCCCCTCCGGCCTTCAACACCAGCCGGAAAGTGCGCCGTCCTGGCTCTCCAAAGGTTTCCGCATATATGCTTGAGAGAGCGCCCAGAGAGTACCCGACCGGTCGCGATTCCATGCCCCTATGATATTCGCAAGGGAGACGACTGACAAGGGCAATAATCTACCGGCAGCCGGCGTATTGTTTATCCGCCCTAATCATGGGAGTGGTTTTCGTCATGCCGAAACCTTGCGTCAGCTAACTCTCCCAGTCCATGTTCCAGCGAGGTTAGCTTTTAGCCAGGTTAATCACAAAGATGCAGGCAAAGGTTACAACACCTTCACCCACTTTGCTCATATCGACCGCTCCGGAGAGCCGCGTGCTGCCGGTAACGCCCTTAAAACTGCCGGAGCCCATCTCCGGCAAGATGTTGTTACCGCTAGCTATCTCGCCAGTGATATGGGTAGCACCAGAGCTGGGAAGGGGATCGCTGGCGGGCTGAACAGTCGTGTCACTGCGGGAAACTATTGTTCCGTCTTCGAAGTTGAAGAAGGTGGTGTTGACGACAATGAAGCCTTCAGTTTCACCAATAGGTGCCGCGTTAGCCATATCGAGGCAATCGGTGGCTGTTCCCACACTTAGCCCAGTACCAGGGTTAATCATATTTACATCGAAGCAGGTCAACTCGGTTCCGTTTATCGTTCGCAATTCACCAGTCGCGGTGCCCACGAGCTCAACGGCTATTTGCATGCCCGCATCCGACTCTTGAAAGCCTGCGCCCTGCTTTTCGAGTTCCTGTATTTGCGTCTGCGCCGCTTGCACTTCCGACCTCGCCTGCTGTAGATCCGCCGTGACCGCTGCCAAGTCCTCCTCGCTAATGCCACTGCTACACGCAATCAGGAGAATAGGCAAACTCATCAGGAATAGTACCCAAATCGACTGCGAGCGGTTGCCACTGTGAAAAATTCTCATGTCGTCACTCCTCGCCAAATTTGTGCTGAGAACAATTGCCGAGCACCAGTAGCCGGAACTTCCCTTCCACCTCATCCCGGCCCAGCCCCATTGGACTGTGAGAGTATATGCTCACCTGTCGGTACCGGTCAACAATTCCCCGGGCCGCCAACACCTCAGTAAACTGAAACATCCGTTTTTTGAACCCCTTACGCCACCCCTTGGCAACTATCCCAAAACCACACATGTCATTCCAAATTATCATGCCCCGCCGAGGCGCCACCGGCAGATGAAAAGGGGTTCAGTGCCTGGGCTGCGAGTTTGCATGCCCCGGTGGGGCACCACCGACGGATGAAAAGGGTTCCCCTCGGCTCATGGTTCGACGGGCTCACCACGAGCGGTTGGGATCCCGTTCGTCCTGAGGCTCTCGAAGGGCGAACGGGCTATTTACAGAGCAGCAACGCCGAAGGGCTCCTTCGGAATGACATTGGTCCTTATAAGATAATCACCTAGTGATCTAAGGAGTTTTTTTGATGGCCATCAACACCGTAGGGATACTGAGCCCGGGAGACATGGGGCACGCCGTAGGCCGCCTGCTGCGGGAGCACGAGCTGAGAGTGGTCACCTGTTTGACCGGCCGCAGCGAACGAACCCGGTCTCTCGCCCAGCAGGCCGGCATTGCCGATGTGCCCGACATGAACGAGCTGATACAGCAGTCGGACCTGGTTATGTCAATAACCGTATCCGAAGTAGCGCCGCAGGTCTGCCGTCAGGTGGCGGACGCGATTCGGGCCACCCGGCGCGACATTTTGTTCGCCGAATGCAATGCCATTGCTCCCAGCAAGGCCATCGAGATGGAGCCGATTATCTCCGACGCCGGCGGACGCTTCGTGGACGTATCCATCATCGGCAGCCCTCCCCGCAACGGCAGCAGCCCCCGGTTCTACACTTCGGGAGCGCGCGCGACCGAGTTTGAGGAGATGGCCGGGTTCGGTCTGGACGTGAGAAACATCGGGCCAA
>JADFQT010000269.1 GCA_022561675.1 Chloroflexota bacterium | reverse complement strand
CAATTGCTCGCTGTCCGCTTCCAGGTCAGCGGCGCTCCAGATGGTTGGGAGCTTCCTGGTAGCCGCCATTATGCCCCGCAGGGTTGGATACCTGGGCTGGCCCAGCTCATTGCTTACCGTCACCAGGGCCGGCATGGGGGCTTCGACGACCTCGTAACCATCGGGAATCAGCCGCTCCACCACCACCGTGTCGCCCCTAACTTCCACCTTCTTCCCCAGGGATACGCAGGATACGCCCAGGATTTCCGCCACGCCCAAGGGCACTTGGGCGTTATCCCAGTCCGATGCCTGCCTGCCGCAAATTATCAGGTCGAACCCGCCCAGCTTGCGGATGGCCGTTGCCAGTAACTGGGCGGTATAGAAGCTATCGATGGTATTGGCAAAGGCCTCATCCTGCAGCAGAACCAGTTCATCGGCGCCCATGGAAAGGGGTTTCTTCATGACGTCCAGAGCGAAAGAGGCGCCGGCGGAGATAACGGTGATAGTAGCCTCTTGAGAATCCTTAATCTGGAGGGCCGCCTCCACCGCGTTTTCATCGAAGCCGTTGACCACCGGCGGTATGTTGGGGGGAGTCACCACCCTCTTCGCTGCGGCATCGATCTGAAAGGCAGCCATGGGCATTTCGGGGTCGATTACTTGCTTGGCCAGCACGCCGATTTTTACCGGCATAATTCATCCCTTTTGGGCGTCAAATTTAGACTCCGTGAAATGTATCACCCTCCTTTTGGCCTGTCAACGGAACCACTTCTTGGCAATGGAGCCCTTCCTCAAGTGTCATGGTTCATCGGCCCGTTGCAGTTCATGGCATTTCAGGCAGTTAGCCCAAAGATCCTCCAGTGGTTGTGCAAACAGGCTGCGGCTACTAGAAAGGTGCCAGCGGCCAGTTGATTGCAGGGCGACAATGCTATAATTGAGAGCGTACCTGTCGGCAAGGGCGGCCGAGGGGAGAGCGGCGGCTGCCCTGACCACCCGTTTCTTTTGAGGTAGCACGATGAGGACCCAAGATCCATGAATCTGATTAAGACCGGCTTTCTTCTAATATTATTGACCGGGTTGCTCTTGTTGGTGGGCGCGTATTTTGGCGGCGAGGTCGGGATAATCCTGGCGCTGGGCTTCGCCCTGATTATGAATTTCGGCGCCTACTGGTTCAGCGACCGGATTGCCCTGGGTATGACCCATGCCAAACAGGTTAGCGAAGAAAGCGACCCCGAGCTTTTCGCCCTGGTGAGGGAGCAGGCGTCCCTGGCGGGGATGCCCATGCCCAAGGTTTACGAAATCCAAAATGAGTCCCCCAACGCCTTCGCCACCGGCCGCAACCCACAGCACGCCACCGTCGCGGTGACCACCGGCATCCGGAGCTTCCTAACCCGTGAGGAGTTGAGCGGAGTGTTGGCCCACGAAATGGCTCACGTGGGCAACCGCGATACCCTGATCATGACGGTGGTGGCAACCATAGCGGGCGCCATTTCCATGCTGGCCTTGCTCGCCCAATTCTCCGCCATCTTCGGTGGCATGGGCGGAGACCGGGGCCGGGGTCAGGGGATAATCGGCTTGCTGGTGGTGGCCATCGTGATGCCCATCGTGGCGACCATTATCCGCATGGCCATTTCCCGAGCTAGGGAGTTCCAGGCAGATGCCACGGGCGCGAGGACCCACGGCAACCCGGAAGCCCTGGCCCGCGCTTTGGAAAAGCTGGAAATGGGCAGCCAGGCCCGCCCCATGAAGGTGCCGGAGGCTGCGTCCCACCTGTTTATCGTCAATCCCCTCAGCGGCCGGTCAATGGCCAAGCTCTTTTCCACCCACCCCCCCATGGAGGAACGGGTCCGGCGACTGCGGAACATGCCGCCCAATTATTAGCCCCGGTTTTTAGACCCAGCGCGCTGGTCGCTGCTGTCAGCAACCGGCCCCAGCATATACCGTAGTCGAACTGCCAACCGCCCAATAGTAAACATCGGGCTTCCATTCGCAGGGCAACTCCTGGGCGCCTTCTTTCTTGCTGCCTTCCTGCTCGCCACCGGAAAATGGCGCCGCCCACCGGGCCATAGGTGGTTCCTGCGCGCATTCCCTTCGCTTCAAGAGCACGATTCTCGCATCCTCCGCGCCATGTGTTGGCCACGGCTCTGTGCTAATCTCCCCAAGAGTTGGCGCCGGGCTGCCACCTGGTTCCCGCCGTCAGCCCGGTCTGGATTCCCGTATTGGATTAAGCGCAAGACTAACCCCCATGAGTGGCAAACATCAGTCTGGCTCGGGCACCAGGCGCAAATATGCCCGGATTGCTAGAAGCCGGTGGACCTCCCGCCAAAAATCTATGGCCAGAAATCCATGGGTGTAGTCTTACTGTTAGTTAGGGGGCTGGCGTCCCTATTCCTGGGCGCGGTGATGTTCGTCGCCTTCGTGGCCTTTTTGCTGCTAAGCAATCTAGCCGACAAGATTTACGACCCTCAATTCTATATCCAGACGCTGCGGGAGCAGGATGCTTACGCGCGTTTTTACAACGACATACTGCTGGATGAGGCAGTAGATCGCACTGCCGAGAGGATTCTCGGGGGTACGCCGGTGGTGATCCAGGAGGATTTGGAGCCGCTGCTGCGGGAGATTATCCCGCCTGTCTATTTGCAAGAACAGGTAGAGGCGAATGTGTCCAGGGCCATCGAATATCTTAACGAGGATTCGGAAACGCTGAATTTGTACCTGGAGCTGCAGCCCATTTTGAACCGCATCGAGCCGGCTCTTTTTGGTTACATAGACCGGCAAATTGACCAGACCCAGGTCTTAAGGCCGGATTCCAGTAGCTCGATCCCAGAGCAAGTAGCGGAAGTGGAAGCGCTGATTCGAACGCTTTCCAGGGAACTGGCCCGAGGCCGGCTGCCCCAGGCGGTCCCATCGGTCGAAACCATTCCGGAGGCGCTTCGGAGCCCGCTGTTCGACGAATTCATGGCCAGTATAATTCGAGATCCGGCGTTGGATGCCCGCATTCGGCGAGGATTGGAAGAAAACTCAGGGGTCCTGCGCCGCCAGTTCGTATCCGGAGATACTCGACAATTTCTGAGGAGGTCACCCGAGCCGTTGCCGCTCCCTTAATCGCTGACGCTCTCGAGCAAACCCGGTCGCAATTGGATCCCAAGGGGAGGCTGGAACTTATATCCGCCGTGGCGGAAGGGAACCCGGAGATTACCGAGGAATCTTTGCGGAGGGACATAGCGGAGGTCCGGAACCAGCTGAATCGACTCACCTCCAGAGGAAGACTTTTTGCCCTGGTC
>JADFQT010000041.1 GCA_022561675.1 Chloroflexota bacterium | reverse complement strand
GAGTAAGTGGTTCGGTGGGCGCCGTTTATGCCGTGGTACTTCATCTGGTTGCCCTCTGGCTCCCCGTCACGCTACTGGGCCTGGTGCTGCTTTGGCGCCAGAACCTTTCCTTGAAAAATCTCACCAGCGCGACCGGGAAAAATCTCACCAGCGCGACCGCTGAGCCGGTAGGGTCGAACCTGGAGTCCCAATTGGCTTGGCCTAAGGAAGAATCCTGTTGAGAGTCGGCATCATAGGGGCCGGAGCAGCGGGACTGGCCGCCGCTTACGACCTGACTAAACTGGGCCATTACGCCGAAGTGTTCGAGCAGGCGCCCTTCCTGGGTGGCCAGGCTTCCACCTTCCTGGTGGGCGGCGGCAGGCTGGAGCGGGGCTACCACCACCTGTTTGTCAGCGATACCGACATGGTGGACCTGATTCAAGAGCTGGGGCTGGGCGAAAAGCTGGCGTGGTTGGAATCTCAAGTAGGGCTGTTCCACGGCGGCCGCCTCTGGGACTTCTCCACTCCCTGGGACCTGCTGCGTTTCAAGCCGCTGTCGCTGGTCCAAAGACTGCGGGTGGGCCTGTGGAGCCTGGTCCTGCAAAAAACCTCCAACTGGCAGAAGTATGAGAGCGTGACTGCTCAGGAATGGATTACCCGTCGTATGGGCAAGGAGGCCTATCAGGTCATCTGGGAGCCACTGCTGCGGGGCAAATTTGGCGAGAACTACGACCAGATTAGCATGACCTGGCTGTGGGGCAAGTTTCGGCTGAGGGTGTCATCCCGACAGGGAATTCTGGCGCGGGAGCGGTTAGGTTACCCCATGGGCAGCTTCGGGGAGGTTTTCGACACGCTGGGAGAGCGGATTGAGCAACAAGGAGGCGACATCCACCTGTCTGCCCGAGTCCAACGCGTGGTAGTAGAGGATGGGACGGCTACCGGGCTGGAGGTGAAATTGCCGGACCAGGACCCGGAAATCGAAGCGGAAATCCGCAGCTACGACGCCATTATCGCCACCACGCCTTCTTACATCTTCACCAGGCTGGTTCCTCCACTGCCGGTCGCTTACCAGGAGCGGCTGGATAACGTCCGCTATCTGGCGGCGGTGGTGCTGATTCTGGCCCTTGATCGCCCATTGTCCGACAAGTACTGGATGAATATAGCCGACCTCAGCCTGCCCTTCGTGGGCGTCATCGAGCATACCAACCTGGTAGACCCAGCTCTCTATGGGGGCAACCATCTGGTTTATCTGACCAACTACCCCAGTCGAGACAGCGAGCTTTATCAGATGTCCGCAGAGGAGCTGCTGGCGGCCTATCTGCCCCATCTCCAGAAAATCAACCCCCAGTTCGACCCCTCCTGGGTCAGGGAGTATTTCCACCACAAAATAGACGGAGCTCAACCGATCATCGGGGTCAATTACGGCCAGCGCATTCCGGAGCACCGGACGCCTTTCCGGAATCTTTACCTGGCCAATACCACTCAAATTTATCCAGAAGACCGGGGCACCAATTACTCGGTGCGCATGGGACGCCTGGTGGCCCGAATGGTGCTGGAAGACGCCCAAGCCGGGTGCTGAAGCCCGCATCCAGAGCCACTTGGCCTGCGGTGAAGCGCATCACCCCGAAAAGAAGGGTCCCGACGCCTGGGGCTCCGGTTGCAAAATTCGGGGCGGGGAGTAAAATTGGTGTCGGCATGTCCAGGCGTTATTCAAACCTTAACGGGCGCCGGACGAAGCTTTCCGGATAATGCCAGCGCTTCAAGAACTACTGATCCACACTATCTGAAAAGGGAGTTAAAGTGGCCGCAGATCAATCCCAAACCACCAACGCCCAAACCACCAACGCCCAAACCACCAGTGGTGATCCTTCCCGCCGCAGTTTCCTGGTAAAGTTATCGTTGGGCGTGGCGGCTCTGGCGGGAATCTCCATGGGCGCATTGCGTTTTGGCGCAAAGGACGCCAGCGCGTCCACCCAGGAGTTCCCAGGCCCTGATTCGATCTTCCATCCCGCTAAAGACCCCCGCAAGGACCCTCGGCGCCGCTAAACGCAACGGATCCGCGCGATTCCAGCAAATAGCCATATAGTCGGGCGGCGTGGTGCCTTGCCCATATGCCACTGGGGAGCCTACCGGGTAACCCCCGCGTTTGGGCCCCGCTGAGGACGCTAACGGCGTCCGAACTCCCGCTCCATCTGGTACTCGCTGAAATGTAACAGGGTGGGTCTGCCGTGGGGGCAGGTATGGGGATTATCCGTGGCCTCCAGTTGCTCCAGCAAAGCCCGCATCTCTTCATCGCTCAACGCCTTGCCGGCCCGAATTGCGCTGTGACAAGCCAGGGATGCCGTTAACACATCCTCCTGCTGGCGCATCAGTCCCTCGAAGGCCACCAGGTCCAGCAGATCGGTAAAGGACCGGGCCGGATCCCCGGTGTTCAGGACGCTGGGTACCGCCCGCACCAGATAGGTGCTCTCCCCAAAGGGTTCGATCTGAAAGCCGTGGGAAGCCAGCAAAGTGACGTTGCTCTGGAGCACCTCCAGCTGGGCCGGAGTAAGCTCCACCGAGACCGGCTGCAAGAGGGGCTGGCATTGGGGGGAGTTGGTGGCTGCCTGCTGCCGAAGGCGGTCGAAGATCACTCTTTCATGGGCCGCGTGCTGGTCTACCAGGTACATTCCGTCGGGGCTCTCCGCCACTATGTAGGTTAGCTTGATCTGACCCACTACCCGCAGCAAGGGCAAGGCTTGCCGGGGTGTGGCGGCCGCATCCGCCGGTCCCGCATAGGTTTCCAGGCCGCCTCCGGCGGAGTAGGGGATGCCACCTCCAGCATTGGTAGCGGCACCGGCGCCAGTGGGGCTCCGGTCCAAAGGGGAGCGATCGAAGGGGTTCCGGAAAAACCCGGCGGAGGCGGGAGTGTCTCCCTTTGGCCACCTGCCCCCCGCCGGAAGGCCGGCGCCGCTCATGCGAGGCACGGGGGACTCGGCGATCAAGGCGGACCGAACCGCCTTTTGCAGCAGGGAGTAAACCTGGGACTCGTGATGAAAGCGGACCTCCCGTTTGGTGGGATGAGCGTTCACGTCGACGTCGGCAAAGGGCAGGGTTAGATTGAGGACCGCAATAGGGTACCGTTTCTCGGGCAGCAGCCCGTGGTAAGCCTCCTCCAGGGCGAAGGCGAGGACGCGACTCTGAATCCAACGCCGGTTAACCAGCAGGGTCATGTAGCTTCGATTGGCCCGATTCAACCCCGCCGCCCCAGTGAAGCCATCGATCCGGTAGCCCGTCTCCGGATCTTCCTCGGCCACTTCCAGCATCTGCCCCGCTACTTCCGGGCCGTACACCGCCAAAAAGGCCTCGTCCCATTTCCCGGTTCCGGTCGTGGACAGCCCGGTTCGGCCCCCGGATTTTAGCTGAAACCGGATCTCGGGATAGGCGAGGGCGTAACGTGAAAACAGGTCGTGAACGCGGCCAGATTCAGCGGAGGCGGATTTGAGGAACTTTCGTCGCGCCGGCAAGTTGCCAAACAGGTCTGCCACGGTAACGGAGGTGCCGGGTGGGCTTGCATGAGGCCCGGAGCGGACCGGCTGTCCCCAACGCTTTTCAATCTGGTAGCCGGCTTGAGCCTGAGCTGGTCTGGTGGTTAAAGTGAGGCGAGAAACGGCGGCGATGCTGGGGAGGGCCTCCCCGCGAAAACCCAGGGTGGCGATGGCATCCAGCTGCTCCTGAGTCGCCACCTTGCTGGTGGCATGATGCTGGAAGGCCAGCTCTACTTCTTCAGCGGGAATGCCGTGGCCATCGTCGGTTACGCGGATCTGCTCGACGCCACCGCCCAGAATCTCCACGAATATCTGTTGGGCGCCGGCGTCTATGGCGTTCTCCAGCAGCTCCTTAACCGCCGATGCCGGCCGCTCTACCACTTCTCCGGCGGCTATCTGGGCTGCCAACTCGGAATCAAGTACCCTGATGACCATGGCGGTCAATCCCTCCCCGCTACCCAACCAACGGTGCTATGCCGGCCCAGTATTCGATTAGGAAAATTGATTAGAAAAGGGGCAGAACCGTCCCCTTGGCCCGATACTGGCGGTCTTCCGAGGTGCCATGTTCGACGAAATCGCAAACGATGCGGTAGATGCGGTCCATCTCTTGATCCGTGTTTTTCGCGAAGAAGTAAGGGGGGACCCAAACTCCGCCAAAGGCCGCTACGATTTCCGGATAGTCGTCGATGACAAATTCCGGTTCGCAGGGTACCTTCAACTCCTCCAGTTTTTCGTGGAAATGCTCCGTGGGCTTCTCGTACACACCACTGACGAAGCCTCCCAGGTCGTGCTTCTCGATGACCTCCCACCGCTCTCCCATTCCGGACCAGATGTAGATTTCATGCCGGTCATCCAACAGCTTTTGGAAAGTCTCCTTGGTGTTGGGCCGCAGTGTATCATCCAACCCCAGTATCGTGTAGTCCACGTCGAAAAATATTTTCATCAGCGGGAGGGAATCCTTGATCGAAGTTTCCCGGAAAGATTATTATATTTACGAATATCATAACACGCTAAACATTTAGGTCCAAGCCGGGAGTCTTCCCTAGCGTCCCAGCAGGCTGAGAACCGCTAGCTGCCGCCGGGCCGAATGCCAGCGGATGATTTGGCCCGGCAGGTTTGGCCCGAACCGGCCAACCGGGAAACCTGCCCAGGAATTAGCCGGAATCAGCCGATATCTTCCAGAGCCTCGGCCAATACCTTCAAATTGGCCCCGATGAGCATTTTGTCGCCGATCTTTACCAGCGGCCTCCGAATCAGGCGGGGCTCTTGCAACATCAACTTGAGCATCTCAGCGTCGGGCAGCTCCTGCCCGGCCAGACCCATCTTTTTCAGGCTGGGACTGCGTCGAGCAAACAGCTCCGACAGGCTGACGGTCGCGGCCAAGTCTAGGATCTCCCGCTCGCTGAACGGCTCCTTAAAATAGTCCCGCTCTTCCAGCTCCAAACCCTTTTGTAAGAGCAACTCCCTTACCTTCTTGCAGGAAGATCAACGGGGCCACCAATAAAACAGCGCTTTCTCGCTCATTATTCCTCCTTTGCAACGACCGATTCCTGATGATTAACGAAGGTTCTAAAACTGTAAGATCCAAATCCCCCTTTTAAAAAGGGGGATTGAGGGGGATTTACCCAAACGGAGGCCCCTTCGACCGAGTTTAGCTCCTGATTAAAGGCTCCCCCGACGGGCATTAGAGTCGGACCGGATTACCAAATCAACCTAATTACCGGGTGGTCTGGGCCAGGGTTTGAATGTCATACAGCCGTCGATAGAGTCCGTTTCCGGCCAGCAAGTCCTGATGGGAACCCTCCTCGCTGACGCGCCCCTCCTCCAAAATCACGATGCGCTGCGCGTGGTGCAGGGAGGACAGCCGGTGGGCGATAATCAGCGTGGTTCGTCCTCCCATCAGATTGGCCACCGCCTCCTGGATCAGCGCCTCGGCCTCCAGGTCGACGCTGGTAGTGGCCTCGTCCAGCAGCAACACCGGAGCGTCCCGCAAGAAGGCCCGGGCCAGGGCGATGCGCTGTCGCTGGCCGCCTGAGAGGGCCAGACCCCGCTGACCCACCGGAGTCTGGTAGCCCTGGGGCAGCGCCGCGATGAAGTCATGGATGTTGGCGGCCCGGGCGGCGTGCTCCACCTCGGCATCGCTGGCCTCCGGCCTGCCGTACAGGATGTTCTCGCGCACCGTGGTGGAGAAAAGGAAGGGTTCCTGGGGGACCAAACTTATTTGCTTGCGGAGGGAGGAGGCGTTCAGCGTTTCAAGCGGGTGACCATCCACCGAAATAGTGCCCGCCAGCGGGGTGTAATGCCGCAACAGCAGGTTTACCAGGGTGCTCTTGCCCACTCCGCTCGGGCCCACCAGGGCTACTACCTCCCCCGGCTGAATTTCCAGAGAGAAGTCCCTCAGGACCGGCTCATCGTGGCGATACCCGAAGGTTACCTGGTCGAACCGGATCCTTCCCTCGATTCTGGGCAGGATAATGGTGTTGGGACCACTCCGGTCCTCCACCGGCGTATCCAACACCGCAAAGATCCGCTGGGCCGCGCCCAGGGCCTTTTGAATGCGAAAATTGGCCTTGCTCAGGCCCTTGAGGGGTTCTTGGAAACGCGCCAGGTAGGCGAGGTAGGCCACCAGCGCGCCGACGGTCATCTGCTCAGCCAACACCTGGGGAGCGGCCAGCCAGATTACCAGCACCACACTTCCAACCAGGATCATTTCCACGCTGATGTGGTAGAAGCCTTCCAAACGAGCCAGTTTCACGCTGGCCAGCAGAATATTGTTGGAGGTCCTGGTGAACCGGTTTAACTCCGCCGGCTCCATCCCAAAGGCCTTGACCACCCCAATTCCGGTCAGAGTCTCCGTGACCAGGCTGGTGAGGCGGCCCAGTCTATCCCGCACCCTGAAGGAGGAGCCCTTGACGGCACGACGAAAAACATGCATGGACACCGCCAGCAGCACCAGAAAGGGCAACACCAGGAGGGTTAGCTGGGCATTGAGGGTGAACAGCAACCCCAAGATGCCGAACACCATGACCAGGTGCACTCCGGCCTCGGTGACCATCCCCTTCAGCCCGTCCTCCAAAGCCTCGGCGTCATTCACCTGCCTGGAGACCAGGTCTCCCACCGGAGTCCGGTTAAAGTGGCTTAAGGGCAGGTTTTCGATGTGGTCGTACAGGTCGCAGCGTAGAAGATGAATTGCCCTTTGGCTCAGCAGCGCCAGGAAGTAGCGATGGGCGAACTCGAATCCCTGCCTCAGCAGGACGGCAGCCAGCAAGCCCAGCACTACCCAGGGAAGCAGAGAGGCGTCTTGGCCGATGATCACCCGGTCGATCAGCACGACTCCCATCAGCCAGGGCGCCGCCAACTCCAACAGGGTCGCGCCGACCATGCTGACCAGGACCAAGGGTAGCAGGCGCCAGTTGTACCAGACGTACTTCAGCAGGCGCAGTAGCTGGTTCCGCTCTATGTCAGACCCCCGTTTATCAAGACCGGATTTCGGCGGGACCGGTTGCCGGAATTATAGCAGAGCGCTAACTTTCCCGGGCTTTCTGCTGTAATTCATAAAGCTTGTTTATCGCTTCCAGCGGGGTCAGATTGGGGATATCCAACCCCAACACCTCGTCCAGCAAGGGCCTTTCCGGCTGGAACAGGGGCATTTGCACTGCGGTGGAGGAGGACGATCCCTTCCGCGGGGTTTTCAGGGAAGCTTTCCGGGAGACCTGGCCAGCGGCCCCGGTCTTTTCCAGCTCCTTCAGCACCTCCCAGGCTCGGCTGACCACCGCCGGAGGCAGGCCTGCCAGCTGGGCTACGTGCACGCCGTAGCTGCGGTCGGCACCGCCGGGAATTATCCGGTGCAGAAAGACCACGTCACCCGCTTCTTCCGTCACCGCCACGCTGAAGTTACGGACCCCGGGGAGCATGGAGGCCACCTCGGTCAATTCGTGGTAGTGGGTAGCAAAGAGGGTTTTGCAGCCGAGACGAGGGTCGTTGTGCAGATGCTCAATGACCGACCGGGCGATGGAGAGACCGTCATAGGTGCTGGTACCCCGTCCGATCTCGTCCAGGATAACCAGAGACCGGGAAGTTGCCTGGTTCAGGATGGCCGCCGTCTCCAGCATCTCCACCATGAAGGTGGACTGGCCGGTGCTAAGGTCGTCCTGCAACCCCACCCGGGTGAAGATGCGGTCCACCAAGCCGATGTGGGCCGCCGCGGCCGGAACGAAGCTGCCGACCTGCGCCATGAGGGTGATGATGGCGGTCTGCCGAATGAAGGTGGACTTCCCGGCCATGTTGGGACCGGTTATTACCAACAGGCGGGCATCATCCCCGGCGTCATCGTTGCATAAAACCACATCGTTGGGAACAAAGGAGCCAACCGGCAGCACTCGCTCAACCACCGGGTGCCGGCCATCCTTGATCCGGATCCGGTTCCCCTGGTCCAGGCTGGGTCGAACGTAGCTGTTGTTGACCGCCACCTCGGCCCAGCCGGCGAAAACATCCAACCGGGCGATAGCGGCGGCCAGCTTTCCCAGGACCGGCGCGTGCTCCGCTATTTGGGCGCATAACCGGTGATAAAGGTCCCTCTCCAACTGGTCAATCCGCTCTCGGGCGTTGAGCACCAGGGATTCGTATTCCTTGAGTTCGGGCACCACGTAGCGCTCGGCGTTGGTCAGCGTCTGCCGCCTCACGTAATCCTGGGGCACCTGCTCCTGATTAGCCTTGCTGACCTCGATGTAATAGCCGAAAACATGGTTGTATCCGACCTTTAGTCCCCTGATTCCGGTGCGCTCCCGTTCCCGGCTCTCCAGACTGGCGATAAAGTTGCGCGCGTCGCCGGAGGCGCGTTTTAGCTGGTCCAGCTCGTCGGAAAAGCCCTCCCTGATAACGTTACCATCGCCCACGCTGGCTGAAGGCTCCGGCGCCATGGCGGCTTCGATAAGCTGGATCAGATCGGTAACGGCAGGAAGTTGGTTCGAGAGCAAAAGGGGCACACTGTTTGCCGAACCCTTGGGCGGCCGGACCGAATCCTCGGGCGCCGAACCCTCGGTCGCTGCTTCTTCCCGACCTCCGGAATCCCGAGACGAAGCGAAGCCGCCCAGCTGCAGAACCAGATGGTCCCGCCCTTCCAGGCCTGTTTTCAGGGAGATAAGCTCCCGGGGCAGAACCGCGCCGGTCTGCACCCGGGCGAGAATCCGCTCCAGGTCTGGGATTTGAGCAAGAATTGAACGGATGTCACTTCTGAGAAAGGCGTCCTGGGCAAAAAGCTCCACCGCATCCAGCCGCCGGTTCAAACCGTCCAGGGACAGCAGGGGCTGCCCCAGCCAGCGGCGCATCAACCTGCCCCCCATAGAAGTTCGAGTCAGGTCCAGGGTGTCCAGCAAGGAGAGGCGTTGGCTTTGCTGCCGCCCGGCCCGGAACAACTCCAGGTTGCCCCGGGTCTGCTCATCCAGAACCATAAACTCGGAGACGGAATAGACTGACAGCGGCGATAGCTTGGGTGCGGCCGTCTTGTAGGTGTGTCCCAGGTAATGGATGATGCCGCCGGCAGCCCTTACCGCCAGGGGCAGATCGTTGCAGCCAAAGGATTCCAGAGAGAGGATCCCATAGTAATTTAGCAGCGCATCCCGAGCCAGGCTGTAGTCGAACGCAGCGGACTCCAACTCGGTGAAATTATAGACGTCCCCAGTACCCGGCAGTAAGTCCGGCAGTAACGACGCGAGAGTGCCCTCGGGGCTCTGCTCCGCGTTGGGAACCAGAATCTCCGCGGGATCGAGACGCGATAATTCCAGATGCACCTTTTCTGGAGTAGTTTGGGTGGCGGCGAACTCGCCGGTGCTGGCGTCCACGTAGGCCAACCCAACCAGTGGGCCCTCTTGAACTACCGCGACCAGATAGTTGTTAGAGTTCTGGTCCAGCAGAGCCGTTTCCAGAACTGTGCCCGGAGTGACCACTCGCACCACATCCCGCTCCAACAACCCCTTGGACGTGGCCGGGTCGCTCAGCTGCTCGCAGATGGCGACCTTGTACCCCTTCTTGATTAGCCTGACCAGATAGGATTCCAGCGCGTGGGCCGGCACTCCGGCCATGGGGATTTTGAGACCCTTGCCCATGCTGCGGGACGTGAGGGTGATCTCCAACTCCCGGGAGGCCACCCGGGCGTCGTCGTCAAACGCTTCGTAGAAGTCGCCCAGCCGAAAGAGGACCAGGGCGTCGGGATAGTCGTTCTTGATGTCCAGATACTGGCGGCGGACCGGCGTGACCATACCCTACCTGCTCAGGCTGGCTGGAGAGGATCGCTGCCGCCATTCTACTCCAAGCCGGTCCGGGTGAGAATGACCGCAGGACATTGCGAGTACCGGCTGAAGGGGTACGGGCTGAAAAAGAAACACCCCCGCCAATTCCCGTTATACCGGCAGGCCGTCAATTCTCTGATGGCAGCCTACCAGGCTAACGGAAGGGCGAGGGGTTTGCCGCGGCTTGGCCGGCGGACTCGGTTGCGATCAAATCCCGGTTGGGAAGCGAAGGGCTACTCCTTCCAAAAACGCTCCTCGACGAACTTCCAGCCCTGGGGGACTACCTGATCCTTGACCTCGGCGATCATGCCGGGATGACCGCAGGCGTATACCCGGGTATCCTCTTGGGGTGGGTTGAAGCTGTTCAGGTACTCTTCGGCGATGGTATTCACCCGGCCTTTGGCCCCGGACCAGCCGGAGTTCCTGGCTTCGGCGGGACGGCTAACCGTCGGTACGAACCTGATGCTGTCCGGGTGCTGCTGGGACAAACGGGACAGCTCTTCGTCGTAGGTCAGCTCGTCGGCATAGCTGGCTCCCAGCAGCAGGTAGAACTTGTGCCCTTGCCGGCTATCATGGAGGTATTGACGGATCATGCTTACAAACGGAGCCACACCGGTGACCGTTGCCAGCATGAAGTGGTGGTGAACCTTTTCATCCAGCAAGAAAAGCCCCTTGGCCCTGGGCCGGATGGACATGGTGTCGCCCACCCGCATTTCCCACATCTTGGGAGTCAGCCCACCGTCGGGCACCAGCTCCACGAATATCTCCAGCTCTTCCTCATAAGGGGCCGACACTATGGAATAAGCCCGCTCTACGCCCTCCCGGCCCAAAGTGCAGTATTGGCCCGGCTTGAACTCGAACCTTCCATTCTGAGGCTCGATCTTGATCACCATCAAGTCCTCGGAAATGTCGGTCCGGTGAACCAGTTCTGCCAGAGGCAGTTCCGGGCGTTTCCTGGTAGTCGTCTCCAGTTTCACGTTGGTCATTTAATTATTAAAAACTCCTGATATTAATAATGCTGATAATTCCGGCAAGTGGAATAGGCTACTCATTTTCCCCTGGGGTGGAGAACCTGCGCAAAACCCTTAATTTTATCGTCGCATACTTCTTCTCCTAAACCCAGGGAAGAAACCCCTAATTTTACGTGTTCCCGTTTTATGGCTCTGGAAAACGCCCCCAGGTTAATTGCCAGGCAATTTTCTCAAAATGTCACCCCGAGCGAAGCGAGGGGTCTAAATTGCCTGTGAATATGGTCCTGACGCCGTCGGCTATCGCGTAACTGTGAAACTAACTCTGAGATATTAGGGGCCAAGGATTTAGATTCCTCAGTCGCTTCGCTCCATCGGAATGACATTGGTCGTTTTGAGACAGACACTAAACTACAATCCGAGTGAAACCTGAATGGAGCAGTAGGATGTCCATATATATCCCATCTTGGCTTGGGTGTTGGCTCTGAGGCGTGGGTTTATTCCATTGTCACCCAGGTTTGACTCGGGTCAGGCGCGCCGGCAAAATATCCAGGCCGGGCACCCTGGACATGGGGTTCATTTCCTGGCTGGTTTGCAATTCCACCGCCAGCTGTCCGAAGAGGAAAGTGGTGGCAACCATGCCCCGGGGAATCGATTCATCCAACGCGGCCACCCCTACCAGCCTTCCCCTGGGTGTTGCTACTTCCACCGTATCGCCTGCGCTGATGTCCTCAGCGGCGGCGTCCGCCGGATTCAACTGCACCAGCTCCTCCCGGACTATCCGGTTGAGGTCATCCTCCATTTCAATCCGCGTTTCCCGGTCCCGCTGCAGCAGCACCCGGCCGGGTACGAACCACCAGGGATACTCCTCGCCGAGTCCGCCCTCCGGAAGGCGGAACTCCGGAGCTATGGTAGCTGCCTTGCCGGCGGGAAAGCCCTCCGCATAGAGGATCGAGCAGCCCGGCGCCTCCTGAGACTGGCAGGGCCACTGAATACCCAGTTGCTCGACCGTCGCGTAAAGCAACTGGGTCGGCTTGGGCGCTTCCATCATCGCGGAACCGGTCGCGGAACCGCCGGCGGATGTCCCCACCAGGATGGGGAGCGGATTCGGCTGAGGTGCAGACAAAGAGACCGGGGCGGCTTCCACCTGCAGACGTTGATGGGATACTCCCCGATAATTGGGGACCACCCGCGCTAGCTCCTCCATTACCTCCGAGGGAGACGCGTGGTCGAATCCGGCTACATTCATGCGGCTGGCCAACTGGCCCAGGACCCAACCCTCGGATTTGGCTTGGTCGGTGCTTCTATCGGTCCTTCTGCCGTTATTTCTGCTCTTGTTTCTTTGGATGCTGGGCCGTAGGCTCTGGATTCGGCGCTCCAGGTTGGTATAGGTGCCGTCCTTTTTCGCGAATGTCGCTCGCGGCAAAACAACGTGGGCCCTGTGAGCCGCCGGACTCAGGAAAGTGTCCTGAACCACCAGAAACTCCAGCTTCTCCAACGCCGCCAGCCCGGCGGAC
>JADFQT010000268.1 GCA_022561675.1 Chloroflexota bacterium | reverse complement strand
GGAACTTTCAGACAGACTCTTACGTTGAGAATGCTGAAGGCTATTCACTAACCAGGGATACCATGATCTGGTATTGGGACCAATACCTGGCCAATGATGGCGACGCCGGCAACGCCTATGCGGCTCCACAGCAAGCCAAGGATTTGCGGGGATTGCCCTCGGCGGTGGTCATCACCGCGGAATATGACCCGTTGCGGGACGAGGGTGAGGCCTACGCCCAACGTCTGGAGGCGGCCGGCGTGCCGACCACCTGCACCAGGTACTCCGGCATGATTCATGGCTTTTTCGGCATGTCGGCGGCAGTGGATAAGGGGAAGGACGCCATAGCGCAGGCTTCCGCAGCTTTGACCGCCGCCTTCGCGGCCTTAGTGGACTGACGCCGGAATCAGAAGCCGGAATCTGAAGCCGTGATCTGGCGCCCGGCGAAAATCAGGGGGTAGTGGAAGGATGGCGGAGGCAACGTCTGGGGTCCGGGGAACGCTGGGCAGTCTTCTGGCGGAGAGCGCGAAAACCTGGGCTGAGCAACCAGCCCTATCTCTTTACAGTAACGAGCCTTGGAGTTGGACCTATGCCGAGCTGTGGTCCGCATCCCGCCGGGCGGCGGCGTTCCTGCGGGCCTCCGGGGTCGCCAAGGGCGACCGGGTGCTGCTGTGGGGCGACAACCGGCCCGAATGGGTAGCGGCGTTCTTTGGAACGCTTCTCCTCGGCGCTATCGCCGTTCCCATAGACGCCCAGAGCACCGAGGACTTCCTGGCGCTGATCCAGGATGCCACCCAGCCCCGATACATGTTTATTGGTGCGGAGCAAAAGCAGCGGCTAGAGGAGAATCATCCCCCCTTTCTACTGTTTGAAGAGCTGATTACTCGCCTGGAGACTCTCGAACCCCTGGCTGAGGCCGACGCGCTGGCAGGGGTTGAGCCTGATGATATTGCCGAGCTGGTTTTTACTTCGGGAACTACCGGCAGTCCCAAAGGAGTGATCCTCACCCATCGCAACATTTTGGCCAATGTGAAAATGGCAACTTCGCATTTCCGGGTGACACCCAAGCATCGGGTGCTGGCCATTCTTCCCTTGAGTCACATGTTTGAGCAGATCGCCGACCTGTTCGTGCCCCTTTCCGCCGGGGCTACGGTGGTATATCTCTCCAGCCTGCGCCCGGACGTCATCTTCGCCGCCATGGCCCACTACCGCATTACCAACATGGGGTGTGTGCCCCGGGTTTTGGAGCTGTTCGCCGACGGCATCAAGCGGGAGGCCCGGCGCCAGAACCGCTTGACCCAATTGGAACGGGCGCACTCCCTGGCCTGCCGGCTGCCCATCTCCTGGCGCAGACTGCTGTTTAAGAAGATCCACCAGCGCATGGGCGGCTGCTTTGAGTATTTCGTGGTGGGAGGGGCCCGGCTGGATGTCCAGCTGGGGCGCTGGTGGGAAGGTCTGGGAGTTAAAGTAGTTCAAGGCTATGGAATGACTGAGGCGGCCCCGGTGGTGGCGGCTGGTACCCTGAAGGAGCGGGACCATAGCTCGGTGGGCAGACCCCTGCCCGGCGTGGAGGTCAAAATCGCCGAGGACGACGAAATTTGGGTGCGGGGCGAGAACGTCACGCCGGGCTACTGGCAAAACCCCGAGGCCACCAACGACGCCTTTACCGACGGCTGGTACAAGACCCGGGACCTGGGATATTTCGACTCGAAGGGAAGACTGCACATCCGGGGTCGCAAGGACAACATGTTTGTGCTGGGTAACGGCATGAATGTTTATCCGGAGGATATCGAGCAGGTATTGAGTCAGGATTCCCGCTTGACGGACGCGGTGGTGCTGGGGCTCAGTTCCGGAGACGATGTAGAAGTGCATGGGGTGCTTTTGACCACTGAACCGGAGGCGGCGGCGGATATAGTGCGGACCGCCAACGGGCAGCTGGCTCCCCACCAGAGAATCCAACGGTACACGGTATGGCCGGAGGAGACCTTTCCAGTCACGCCCACAATGAAGCCCAAACGGGCTGAAATTACGGCCCGAGTGTTGGAGCTGCGTTCCGGCTCGGAATGACATCGTTCTTCGAGCTAGCGGATTATCTCAAGACCAAGCCTGTTATTCCGAGGGAGCGTGGCGACCGCGGAATCTTAGAATCCTCGCCCCGCCTACGTTCCCGCTGCTCCGGAAATAGCCCGTTCGCCCTTCGACCGGCTCAGGACGAACGGGCCAGGCACCCGCTCGTGGTGAGGAGCGTTATGTCCGCAAATGCGGACCGGACATAGGACAGTAACTGGAGCAGTTACTTGAAAGCTTGTCGAACCATGAGCGGGCACTGAACCCATATTCATCTTTCGGTGGCGCCCCGCCGGGGCATGATAACTCGGAATGACATCGTTCTTCATACTGAGATGTAGTCGGGAGCGTCAAGATTTACATACGCTTGCTGGGCTGGCCAAGGGGGAGAAGCTGGCTTTTAAAACATCCCCCTGATCTCTCGGCGCCATATCCTGTTGACCGCCAATGCCCCTTGTGTTAAATTGATCGTCTTCAGATACCAGGTATCATTTATGAGGTGCCGGGTTGCGCAAGCGAGGGTACCCCCTGTCCGAGCAACTTATGGATGCCCTTGAGGAACGGGGCTATCGTGACACTGCCCCGCGGCGAACGGTGGCGCGAGCCATCGCCGAGAAGGAGCGGCATTTTGCCGCGGAGGAATTACGAGAGCAGCTACCGGGCATAGGCCGGGCCACGGTATATCGGTCCTTGAAGATACTGGTCGAGGCCGGTGCGCTGTGCCGGGTCTTGCTGGAGGACGGTAACCTCCACTATCAGCTAAGCCATCGGGGACACCATCACCACCTGCTTTGTGTCGAGTGCGGCGCATCTGAGGATTTGATGGGATGCGACATAGAGGATCGGCTGGAAAGTGTCGCCGACGCGCACAATTTTCAGGTTAGCGGTCACTGGCTGGAGGTGTATGGAAAGTGTCAGACCTGCCGCGCGGAACTGCCTGCCTCAGCCTGATCTCTATTTTTACCCATGTTTGAGACTATGTATCACATTGGTCAAGTAATGATACCGCAGTTGAGCAAGTCCGGTATTCCTGCAATGTCGTCCGGCAGCGATTTGGAAACCCAGGTTGCTTCCACAGACGGGAATGCCTGGAGCTGGAGGATTGGGGGACTCTTGGCGGCTCTGGTGACGGGACTTCTGCTGCTGGCCGCCTGTGGCGTGTCCGCTGGCGCTGTAGGGGATGACCGGGAAAACAGCGAGCAGTCTTCCGGATCAAGTGGG
>JADFQT010000040.1 GCA_022561675.1 Chloroflexota bacterium | reverse complement strand
GGTGCAGCTCGGCTTTCTTCACCATCTCCCAAATCTGGTCTTCCAGTATGGGCAGCTTGGCCGGATCCAGGGTTTGGCACTGGTAATGCTCGTCCATGAGCTGTTCCAGCTTGGCGATGTCGCCGTAGCTGTCGGCGGTGGTCATGGGCGGTATCAGGTGGTCGATGATGGCCGCGTGGGTACGGCGCTTGGCCTGGGTACCCTCGCCGGGATTGTTGATGATGAAGGGATAAAAGAGGGGCAGGTCACCCAGCGCCACCTCCGGATAGCACTCGCTGGAAAGCCCGATGCCCTTTCCCGGCAGCCACTCCAGGGTGCCGTGCTTGCCCACATGCACCATGGCGTCGGCTTGGAACACCTCCCGAATCCAGTGGTAGTAGGCAATGTAGTGGTGAGTCGGCGCCAGATCCGGGCTGTGGTAGATAGATATGGGATGCTCGCCAAAACCCCGCGGCGGCTGCAGGCCCACGAAGATGTTGCCCAGCTGCAACCCGGCTATGGCGAGGCGGTCCCCAATGCGGTAAACCTGCCCGGGCGGATCCCCCCACTCCTCTTTCAGCTTCTCCTGCACCCTAACCGGGAAGGCTTGAAACCACTCCTGGTACTGGCGGGCGGTAACGTGCCCGACTGCCAGCCGCATTTGCTCCTCGGTCAGCGATTCCCGATCATTGCTGCACCGCTCAATAATGCGATGGACCAGCTCATCGCCGCTTGCCGGGATGTCCTCTACCTGATAACCGGCCTTGGCCAGGGCGTTCAGGATGTTAATCACCGAGGCCGGAGTATCCAGGCCCACCGCATTTCCAATGCGAGCATCCTTGGTGGGGTAGTTACTCATGATGACCGCGATGCGCTTTTCCGAGTTGGGCTTGAGCCGTAGCTTCGCCCACTTGCAGGCCAGCCCGGCCAGATGGTCCATTCGGTCCGGGTGGGCCACGTAGCGTTGCAGGCGGTTCGACACCAGAGATTTACTACCGTTCGCTTTAAAGCTGGAGAAAGATTTTTGAGGTTCTGCGGTCCCCTCTCCGCCGGTCTCTTCCTTAAAGGAGATCGGCACAGAAATAATCCGCCCGTCGAACTCGGGCAGGGCAATGTTCATGGCGGTGTCGATGGGGCCCAATCCCAAGGAGCTTTTCTGCCAATCCTCGCGGCTGCCGGTGCTAACAACGCCCTGGATGATGGGCACGTCTAGCTGGTTCAGGAAATCCACCGACCAGCCCGAAGCAACGGTAGCGCCTTGATGGTTCTGGTCGCTGCTGAGGTCGCTCATGGCCAGGCCCATGGTGTTGATGATGCACTGAACCCGGGGAGCACCAGTGGCGTCCATCATATACTGGGCCAGAGTATGCACCGACTCGCCATCTTCCTCAGGATTATGCTTCAGGCTAAAGGAGAAAACCGGCAAGACGTTTACGTCTCGCGCCTCGAGGCAGCTGATAAGCTCGTCGATAAATTGCAGGTTGCCGCTCATCCAGTGGGCGCGGTAGAAAAGCAGACCGATGGACGGGCGGTCCGGCTTGAAGCGAAGTTTAATGAAGGAGTCGACGTCGATATTGGCGTCCACTTCGGGATGATAGATGCCCTGCCAGGGCACCGGCTCGGGGGCTTCGTGACCGTATTCGCTGCCCAAATAGGTGTCCGACAGAAACAAAAACAGGTTTTGAAAGTTCTGGATGCCACCCCGCATCAGGTAGGCGAAGACCGTCTCTACTTCAATTACCGGCGCGGAGCAAGCGGACACCAGGTCCTCATCCCATTCCTGGTGACCGGGACAGGCAATTAGCGGGATGCCCTGGGAATGGCACAGCTCCACCAGCGGGTCAAAGGCCTCTGGCATGGCTCTTTTGCCACCTAGTAGCCGCAGAACCACGACTCCGGCACCGGCGGCGGCTTCCAAAAGCTCTCCGTGGCTATCCGAAGTTTCCAGGGCAACGGGATTGTAGGCCCGCACCTGGGGAAAGCCCTCGGCGGCCATCCCAGACATAGCCCGCTCAGCAGTGAGGATGTCTGTATCGGCGGTGGTGACCAGAAGGATATGCTTCCGGCCGGTTTCCTGTTCAATCGTCAAAGTAATCTCGTGGCCCGTTCTAATCCAGGACCTGGTTAGGACTGAAAAATACCATAATCGACAGGTCACTAAATTCTTCTGTTATTTCAGCGCATTCCTGAAGGGTACCGTTCCACCGCTGCTCCCCCTCCAGCGTCAGCCGCTGGAAAACCGTTACCGGCTGGCTGGGGGCAATCCCCGCAGCTATCACCTGGGACGCTATTTGGGCCGGCATCAGGTCGAAGGGCCGGGGCAGCAAAATGATATGTCGCCGGCCTTCGTTCAAGTAGTGGACCACCTCTGCCACATCGGAGTCGGTCTCCTGCCTTTTGTGCAGGGTGATGAAGAGGGAATCCTCCAAGGCGATTCCGGAGCGGGCACAGGCGAACTGAATGGAGCTGACACCGGGTATAAGCTGCACCTGTTCAGCGCGTCGGCGGACCCTTGCCAGCAGCTCGCGAGCCGAGACATTCAGGTCGCCCCAGCAGCACACCACGCAATCCTTGCCCTGACGGACCTGCCCCTGGGCGTATTCAAGAACGTCTTCCTGGTCCCGGTAGGTCATAGGCCGGACCTCGGCCCCGGTGGTCCACTCGGCCACCACGTTCAGCACCGTTTTGAACCCCACTACCAGGTCGGCCTTTTCGAGGGCGTGCCGGCCCTTCATGGTGAGCATGTGGGGGTCGCCAGGGCCAACCGCCACCACAGTCATGGAGATTCCTGAATTATCGCTTGTCATCTAGCCATATCATTCCGGTAACCATACCGACCCGGTTACCTGATTCACATGCCGAAGGACCAGACACGGCAAAAATATCCGGCATTAAAAAACCCCTGGCTCTACTTCTACCAGGGGTGAGGCTTCCCGGCTGGTCAGTGGGCTAACCACGACTTGAGCCAGGAGGAACCACGTCTGTTTAGCGCAGAGTAGAGCTCCAGCATTTCGGGCGGGTTCCCTGGCTTACGGACTCCAGTCCGTTCACAGTGGCGCAACCGCGGCGGATTCCTCACCGCCTTTCCCCATTAAACCTGGTCCTCTGGTTTCTATAAGTCCGGGGTTTCTATAAAACCGGAAAACCGGGCGGTTACCCGAAACCTGCTATTCACGATGTTAAGGCGGCCCTGTTATCAGCTTAGACGCTACTTTAGCCTTGGGTCGCTTGGTTGTCAAGCCAACTAGGTTTTCAATAGAGGCCACCCTTGGAAAGGGCCACGGGGCAAGTATTTGACAGGCGGACTGGCTTTCATTTAGCTTTAGGCCGATTTCCGGTTCCCTATCCCCTTTCGGGAGGTGCCGCGTGTCTTTAGGTTGGGCAATTATCAGCACCGGGCTGCATCCGGATAACAAGATAGCCCCGGCTATCAACGCCACGCCGGAGGCAAACCTGGTAGCAGTTTACAGCCGGGATATGGGTCAGGCCGAGTCTTTCGCCCAGAAGCACGGGGCGCCAGCCGCCTACGACTCAATGGACTCCCTGCTCCAGGACTCCCGGGTGGACGCGGTGTTCCTTTGCTCGCCCAACTTTTTGCATGCCCAGCACGCCCTCCAGGCCGCCGCCGCCGGCAAGCACGTGTTTAGCGAGAAGCCGATGACCACCACGCTGGAGGACGCGGTGGCGATGGTGCGGGGATGTCGAGAGCAGGGCGTAACTCTGGCCACCGGCTACCATCTCAGGACCCACCCAGGTCACATCCTGGCCCGGGAAGCCATCCAGCAGGGAGCCCTGGGGAATTTATCGCTGGCCCAGGGTCAGTGGGGCTTTGGCGTGCGGGGAGACACGGCGCCACCACCCCGAACCGGCCGCCGCCAGTGGTGGGAAGAGCCGGAACTTATCGGCGGAGCCGCCGCGCTGATGGGCACCGGCGTGCACGTGGTGGACCTGCTGCGATTCCTACTGGGGCAGGAAGTGACCGAAGTCGCAGTCTTGACCGACGGTCAGACAGCGGAGCGTCCCCTGGAGCGGATGGCTACGGCGACTCTCCGCTTTGATGGTGGCACCCTGGCCACGGTTTGCTGCGGCCGGCTGCTACCCGACTCCAAGAACGACTTCGCCATCTACGGTACCCGGGGCCGCATAACGGGACGCGCCACTCTATGGGAGGCCAGGCAGGGACGAGTGGAAGTAGTCAGCGACACGGTTAATCGGACCGCGGTTTATCCCGCGGATTACCTCGCCAATTTCATCGCCGCAATCGAGGATTTTCAGCAGGCCGTGGAGCAAGGCCGAGAGCCGGTGGCCTCTGGGTTGGACGGATTGCGGGTGGTGGAGGTGACGCTGGCGATGATCGAGTCCGCCAAAACCGGCCGGACCGTGAGAATAGACCCGGTTCAGGTATAAAGTGAAAATCCTTCCGGCGCGCTAAAAAGTCCCTCCCCTTGATAAAGGGAGGATAGGAGGGGTCGCGAGACCCCAGTTCAGTCTCCCCTTTGATAGGAGGAGAAGCGACCCTTTAACTCGTTTACCTAGAGGACTGCATCAGGCTATGGCTTCATTCCGCCGCCAATAGCCGGCAGGAAGTGAACCTCGCTGTTCTCACCGACCCGCTCCAAGAGGCCCATTTGGCTGACCTCGCCGTCGACTATGACCGCGATGCCGGCCACCAGGTCATCCGCTTCGGCATCGTAGAGATACTCTTTGATGCCGGGGAACTCTTGATCCAGGTTGTTCACCACCTGGCGAACGGTTCTACCGGCAACCTGCACCTGCTGTTTGCCACCGGTCAAGGCCTGCATTCTTGGGGGAATCCATACTTCAGGCATAAATCTACCTATGCCTCTTACCGGAGTTACTGTTCTCTGGGGAGATTCGTAAACTTGGGAGAACCGAATCCCCCTATATTCCCCCTTGCAAAGGGGAGCTGAGGGGGATTTCCCCAATCGATGGCCCCTCCGGCTAGCCTGCCGGCCAATTAAGGGTTAGGAGGTATTGCCGTTACTCTGCCAGAGGGCCTCCAGCACCTTGCCGGGGTTCATCGGCAGGCTGGTCATGCGCACGCCAATGGCCTGATAGATTGCGTTGGATATTGCCGCCATGGGCGGCACGATGCCTACCTCGCCCACGCCGCGCACGCCGTAGGGATGGTTGGGGTTGGCCACCTCGACAATCACAGTGTCGATCATGGGCAGGTCCAGGCTAACCGGCATACGGTAGTCCAGGAAGCTGGAGTTCATCATGTGGCCCTGGTCGTTTACGAAATACTCTTCGTTCAGGGCCCAGCCGATCCCCTGGGCCACAGCACCCTGAATTTGTCCCTCCACGTAGCTGGGGTGGATCGCCTTGCCGGCATCCTGCAGGGCGGTGTAGCGTAGGATCGTTACCTTACCGGTATCCGGGTCCACTTCAACGTCCACTATGTGAAATGCCAGCGCTGGACCGGCGCCGCCGGGGTTTACGCCAGCCCGCCCGACAATAGGCCCGCCGGTGGGATTCTGCCGGGCCGCCATCTGCTTGAAAGTTAAACGCAGCTCCGGGTCCGACTTGTGCTGCAACACCCCATCGACATACTCCACGTCGTCCAGGGAAACGTCCCAGATTTTAGCGGCGCGCTCCAGCATCTGCTGCTTGATGTCCTGGGCGGCGGTATAGCAGGCCCAGCCGGTCTTGAAGGTGACACCGCTGCCTCCGGTGTTGGAGGTGAAGCCTATGGAATCAGTATCCACAACCTGGGGTCTAACATCTTCAAAGGGTATCCCCAGGACCTCAGCCAGCTGCTGGGCCACCGAGGCCCGGGTGCCGCCGATGTCCGGCGAACCCTCGGCCAGGTTGACGACGCCGTCCGGAGTGATCGTAGCCACCGCGCTGGACGGGCCGGTGTTGTTGCCCCAAAAGCCGCTGGCCACGCCCCGCCCGCGATAGGGGCCTTCCAGCTGCGCCGAGTAATGAGGGTGGGCCTTGGCCGCCTCCAGGGTCTCGATAAAGCCCACCTTGGGCATCAGCGGGCCGGTGGCCCGCCGGGTGCCTTCCTTGGCGCTGTTCAGCAGCCGGAACTCTATGGGATCGATTCCCAGCTTTTCCGCCAGCTCGTCAATGGCCCCCTCCATGGCGAAGGCCGCGGCGGGCGAGCCGGGGGCTCGGTAAGCCGACGTCTTGGGGCGGTTAACGACGATGTCGTAACCTTCAATGTAAGCGTTGGGAATGTCGTAGGCGCCCATGATGCACTGGGCGCCGCCGGGCACCGGGGACCCGGGGAAAGCCCCTGCTTCGAATATCAGGTGCGCCTCCGCGGCGGTCAGCTTACCATCCTTGGTTGCGCCCAGTTTGACGCGCACGTTGGTACCGGAAGTAGGCCCGCTGGCCTCAAAGACTTCCGTTCGGTTCATAGTCACTTTCACCGGCGCGTCCGCCTTCTTGGCCAGCAGGGCGGCCAGAGGCTCGCAGTAGATGGCCAGCTTGGCGCCAAAGCCGCCGCCAATTTCCATAGGAATAGCCTTGACCTTGGAGATGGGCACTCCCACCAGCCGGGCGGTGTTTTCCCGCACCATGAAGTGGCCCTGGCTGCTGGACCAGATGGTCAGGTTCCCATCGGCATGCCACATGGCGGTGCCGGTGTGAGGCTCAATGTATCCCTGGTGGACCGCGACGGTGGAAGCGTCCCGCTCAACGATGACGTCGGCCTGCTTGAAACCCTCTTCCAGATCCCCCAGAGTGAATTCGAAATGGTTGGCTACGTTGGTTCCCTGCGAAGGATCGTCGTCATCCAATACCCCGCCGGCCCGGATAGACGCCGTGGACATGGCGGCCAGCCGCTCATGGATCAGGGGGGCGTCCTTGTTCATGGCATCCTTGGCGTCCATCACCGGGGGCAGAACCTCATATTCCACGTCGATCAGCGACAAGGCTTCCTCGGCCACGTGAGGGCTGGTGGCCGCTACCGCGGCCACGGCATGCCCTTTGTACAGGACCTTGTCGGTAGCCATTACGTTGTTGCTCAAGAACCGCATGTTGGTCATGGCGCCTTCGACCAGCTCGGAGGCTCGGCCAGAGGGCTGAACCAGGTCGGCTCCGGTAATTACCGCCTTTACGCCAGGGTAAGCGGCCGCGCGGCTGGTATTCAGCGACTTGATCCGAGCGTGGGCATGGGGGCTCCGCAATACCCGGCCGTGGAGCATTCCCGGCAGGTTAATATCGGCGCCATACATGGCCTTCCCGGTTACTTTATCCGCGCCGTCCGGGCGGATGGGTCGCTTGCCCACCACGTTGTACTCCTGGGTAGACAGAACGATGTTTGGCTGATAATCGAGCATTTACGCCTCCAGCTAACTATGGGGTGCCAGCCAATAGGGTTAGATCCAGAAATGTTGCCGCTGATATATTATCATATGTCCCAGCCTGGGTATCAAGGCCGGCGGCTCCCGCGGACGGCTCCCAATGGAGGGGTGGGTTGGGATTAGGGGGAGAAGGGGGGGAATAATTATAGTTCTGTGGGGAATCGCTGACAGTTATCGCATAAGGGAGGCATTTTTAAGTCCCCTCTGTTGGATGCTGCTTCGCGATGCGGCTGGCGAATCTTAGCTATACCGGTCCAGAAACTTACTTCGCTGTCCTACGAGGTCAGGTGGTATCCTCTTTGTTACGGTGTGGCCACAAAAGCGCCGGGACCCGGCCAAATCTCAATACTGAAATAGAACGATCAACGTCAAGGAGGCATGAAGATGTTTATCGAGCCGGTGAGGATCGCCAGTCTGAGCAACACCACCTACGTGGTCGGTTCGGAATTATCCGGATGGTGCGCCGTTATCGACCCGGTGCGGGACATCGACCACTACACCTCTATCGCCGCCAATCACGGTGTGCGGATCAACTATGCACTGGAGACCCACGTGCATAACGATTTTGTTTCCGGGGCTCGCGAGCTTGCCGCTACGACCGGATGCCAGGTGGGCGCCAGCGCCTCGGGGGGGCTGCTATATCCTTCCTTAAGGCTAAAGGAGGATGACGAGCTGGACCTGGGGGAGTTCAAGCTGCGAGTGCTGCATACCCCCGGCCACACACCGGAGCACATATCCTTTCTGGTTATCGAGAAAGACCGGGAACAGGATCGCCCGACCGCTATTTTCACCGGCGGCGCCTTGATGCTGGGCGGAGCGGCCCGCGTAGACCTGCTGGGGCAGCGAATAGCGCCCTTTCTGGCCCGCTGGCTGCACAACACCATTCACTCCAAGCTGCTTACACTGCCCAATGACGTGCGGGTTTACCCCACCCACGGCGGCGGTTCTTTTTGCTCGGCCAGCCCCCCTCCGGGAGATAATATCTCCAGCACCATAGCGGAGGAACGGGAAAATAATCCCTTTGCGGCCCATGAGCAGGAAGAGGATTTTGTCGAGTTTGCCTTGACTGGCCTGGGTTCCTACCCGGCCTACTACAAGTACATGGCTGACATCAATCGCCGGGGCCCTGATGTGCTGGGAGAAATACCTCGCCTGGCATCCCTCACGCCTCTGTCCCTGCGGCACCAACTGGAGGAGGGCTCATTGCTGGTGGACGCCCGATCGCAAAAGCCCTTCAACGAACGCCACATCGCCGGCTCCTTCTCGGTGCCCCTGGGAGATAACTTCTCCGCCTGGGTCGGCTGGGTAGTGCCCTGGCAGAAGCCGCTGGTTTTTCTATCGCCGGATCCAGCGTCTGACGACTCCCTGGCGTCTCGCGACTCGCCGGCGTCTCGTGACTCTATAGTAAGGCAGCTCATACGCATCGGTTACGACCGGTTCAATGGTTACCTGGATGGCGGTCTGGAGGCCTGGCAGCAAGCTGGCCTGCCGCTGGAGAACACCAACCAGATAGACCTGGAGGCCCTTCATGAGCTGTCTGGCCATTCCCAAGAGTCGCTGATCATCGACGTGCGGCAGAGCAACGAGTTCCAGGCCGGTCACATCAGGGGTTCGCTTAACATTGAGCTGGGGGAGCTGTCGGAGCACCTGGACGGCCTGCCCCGGGAGCTGCCCATAATTGCCCTCTGCGCCTCCGGCATGCGGGCGACCATCGCCGGCAGTATTCTACAGCGAGACGGGCGTAGGGACGTTCGCGTCGTGGACCAGGGCGGAGCCCCCGAGTGGGTCAGCCGGGGTTATCCTTCCCAGACCGGCAGCGAATAAAGCAGGAGACTGGGTTCTGGGTAATCAGAGACCGGCAATTACTTAGCCTTGAATAAAGAGATAAAACCGGTTGGAGGAGCACCGTGTGGGTAAATCCTCCCAGTCCCCCTTTTTGAAAGGGGGATATAGGGGGATTTGGATCTTACAAGATTAGAAATTTCGTCGAGGATTCGAAGCGGGGAATAGCCAGGTTTGGCGATGGGGAGCTAGTCCAGGGGCCGACCTCGCCAAAATTGGGAGCTGGGCGGAGCTATGGAATATCGCGGCGGCCATATCGGCTGCCTGGTGGCCAGCCGGTAGAGGATTATAACTCCCGCTCCAAAGACGAAGCCGCCGATGTGGGCGAAAAAGGCGGTGCTGACCTGATCGGAGATACCGAAAGAGAGAGCCGCCTGGAACAGGTTCCACCCAAACCAGATCCCCAGCAGCCACATGGCACGCATTTGTATCACGGTAATCAGGAAGAAGATCACCAGTACCTTGACCCGGTTGTGAGGGTAGGTGAACAGGTAGGCCCCCAACACTCCGGCTATGGCCCCGCTGGCCCCGATAAGGGGGACACCCGAGCCGGGATCGATTAGCCAGTGACTCAGGGTCGCGACCACTCCGGCCGCCAAATAGAACACCAGATATTTGACGTGGCCCATGCGGTCCTCAATGTTGTCACCAAAGACCCAGAGGAACATCATGTTGCCGGCGAAGTGCATCAATCCACCATGCATGAAGAGAGAAGAGAAGATAGTGGTCCAGGTAGGGGCTGGTGTCTCGATCACACCGGTCAGAGCCTCTCCCCGGGTCAGCTCAACGGGAATAAAACCCCAGGTAAAGAAGAATTCGGTGAGGGCCCTGCTTCCGCCGCCGCCTATGATCGCAAAACGGCTGATGGCCAACTCATAGAGGAACACCAGACCGCATATCCCGATGAGGGATACGTTGACGACGGGGAAGCTACGGTGATGGGTGTCGGCGTCGGAGAAAGGAAGCAAAAGCAGCTACCCGGTTTACCCAAAGATTGGATCGGGATGCCCTGACGCCGGCCACTTTGGTTCGGAGCGGTGAGAGCCCCAAGTCTAATAACCCAGCTGATCCAACGTGTGGGTAATCACCTCGGCCGCGATTCTGGGCTGCATCATCCCCATGTTTAGCATAATATGATACAGGGAAGGGTCAGAGGGATTAACCTTAAAAAACTTTCGGAAAAAGGTGACTCTGGCCTGTTCCAACTCTTCCACGTATTTTTCAGCCTCTTGCCGACTAAAGTGCTCCCGTTCCATGGCGGTTTGCACCCTCACATCCAGTGGTGCCCACATGCCGATGTGCACCACGCCGGGGACGTCGGCCAGCATAATGTTGGCGCCTCGGCCGATGATTACGACGTCGCCGGCTTTGGCCAGGTCTGTAACCACCGCCGTTGTAGCCTCGATGAAGGCCTTGTCGTTAACGCGTTGCGCCGAGGACGAGGGGTCACCGGCCAGCTCAATATAGGTTTCCGCGGGCAGCATCTCAATGCCTCGCCCAAAATAGGGTTCTCCGCTGACCCCGGCGACGGCGGAGCGCTCCAGCATGGTCTGTAAAAAACGCCCCAGCTTGTCCCGGAATCGCACAACCCGCTGCTCCTTCTCGATTAGCGCCCCTACGGGGGACCCTACCAGCTTGGCAGCCTCGGCGAACACCATCCGGTCCACGTAGTTGATGCTGAGCAATTGGCCTACCATCTGGCCAACCTCTATCGGACCGCTGCCAACTGGGCCATTTATCGTGATTACAGGCATAATCTCCTCCCGGGGTGATGGCTGGTTCTTGGCGGTACCCGATTCTTGTTGGTACCCGGTAGGTGCGTCTACCAGCGCCGGGCCGCGGAAGCATTAATTCCCGACGGTTAGCAGGCCGCCGAGGAGGTTGGGTTGGGAGTTCAGGCAGCCGGGTTGCCCAACACCCGGGCCCGGCGACGAGAGTACTCGTCGCTCAACAGCCCCATGGCCATGGAGTCGTACCATTCATCATTCTTTCGGTGGGTTCCGCGGAGATGCCCCTCCAGCACGAACCCGAGATGGCGAAACATCTCCAGAGCATGCTCGTTGTATTCCGGTACATCTACCCAGACCCGGTGCAACTGGCAGGTATCGAAGGCTTCATCCAGGAGTAGAATCAGCGCTGCGGTGCCGTAGTGATGGTGCCATAGGTCTTTTCGGCCCACCAGCAAGAACAGTTGGGCTTCAAGCAGAGGCCACTCGATGACCAGTTGTCCCTCTCCGATATGGTCGCCTTCTCTGGTGTAGACCGAGAGGATCTTGCGGTCTTCGTTTTGAAACACCTGCTGCCATTCATCATCGGATGCCTGGCGCATCTCATGGGGGGAGTAGCCGATATGAAGGGGGATACCATTCTGGTCGACGCCGTACCAGGAGGAGTTCACCTCAGCGTCGTTGAGCCACTCTTCAACCCGCGCCACATCTACGCGAGTAATGGAGGTCAATTGTACTTCCGGGAACATGTCGCACCTCAGGAGAGGAGGTGATTTTGCTCAGAAATACCAGGCCACCCTTTTGAGTGAACGAGATTATATCAGCGGTATCAAGGGAAAGCAACAATATATTTGTTAAAGCAAGGGATTGTTACGATTGCGGTGGCAAAAAGTATCTCCCAAGATCTCATACCACAAATTGAGGCCCTCGACTGCCGTCGGAACCGCAGTGGTCGTTGGAGTGTTGGGAACAGGCAGTTTGACCGGGATGGATCATATGCCCAAGAACGGGGGACCCAGGCGAGCAGATCAGCCGGGGCTGTTAGGGCTTATTGACCTAGGCGCTGTCTCTATTAGCCAGGCTCTCAACCTATCACAGCAAGCCCTGGCCACCCGCAGGGAGGTCGGCGGCCGTAGCGGGTAAGGCAGAACCCTCAACAATATGGGAGGGCTGCATCAAGCTCAGGGACGGCAGGAATTACAGATGGCGGAGGCCGGTCCGTCCCCAGCCCCCGCCACCGCTAAGCGGTGAGGTCCATCTCCGAAAGAGCGCCTTGCTCGTCTTCGGAAAGCACCTTCCGCAAGTCTAAAAGAACGATTAGCCGGCTATCCAGCTTGGCTATACCCAAGAGGTAGTCGGAGTCGGCGGTGGTGATGACCGAAGCCGGTGGTTCCACCGAATCGGTGGGGATTCGCAAGACCTCGGTCACCGCGTCCACGACCACGCCGATGTCTTGATCCCCGATATCCACCACCA
>JADFQT010000267.1 GCA_022561675.1 Chloroflexota bacterium | reverse complement strand
TCGATTTGCGTATTGGTAATAGGGTTTGAGCCAGTCACTAGAAGAATCAACGCCCACGGCTTCCTTGGTTTCCCGGAAGGCCGCTTCAATCATTTCCAGTCCGACGCGCCCCTGAGTAGCCTGGCAACCCCAATTAACGGCTATGGCGCTGGTTCAACAACGCCATAGCCGTTTTTTATGTCCCGGTCACCCACGTTGCCGGAATCGCTAAATGGGGACATTCGGACCTAAGAGGCCCTCCTTTGGCAGGTCAATAGGCGACTATTATCACTTTAAATAGTCACCATACATTGTGAGCAGCCCTTTTTTGATGAGCCACCATCCCATGACCTCCCTCCATTCTCCCTTTCCGGCCGCTTCCAACCGCTCTCTCATTCCCTTTTGCGCTTGCCCTCCCACTCGCCCCTCAGCCTTACGCTGATTTTGCCTCGCATTCTCCCACTGGCGTATGGCAGTTTAAATCCCCCTCAGTCTCCCTTTGCAAAGGGGGATGTCGGGGGATTTGGATCTCACGATCTTAATAATCTCTTCGAGGGTCAAAAAGCGCCATGCCTGAAACCGTGGTCGTGGGAAACTGGAAGATGAACACCAACCTGGGGCAGGCCCTGGAGTTGGCCGCCGGCATTGGGAACCAGCTCAAAAACATGACTGGTGTCCAGGTGGTTCTGTGTCCTCCCTTCCCGTTCTTGTCCAGTGTGGGCGGGGCCCTTCGGGGTTCGGCGGTTCGGCTGGGCGCCCAGAACATGCATTGGGAGGACTCAGGAGCCTTCACCGGGGAGGTGGCAGCACAGATGCTGCAAGGCCTCTGCGAATACGTAATCCTGGGGCACTCGGAACGCCGTCAACTTTTTGGCGAAACTGACGAGCTGATAAACCGCAAGATCCGAGCGGCCCTATCCCACGGTCTGCGACCAATTCTTTGCGTGGGCGAGACCCTGGATGAACGAGAATCAGGGAAGGCCAAAACCGTGGTTGCGGAGCAGGTCCGCCGAGGGCTGGCCGACATAGTTGACATAACCAGCTTGGCGGTCGCCTACGAACCGGTTTGGGCCATCGGCTCCGGGCTGGCGGCTACCCCGGAAATCGCCGCCGAGGTCATGTCGGAAGGGATACTTGAGGTGTTGCGGGAGCTTTACGCCGATGCAGGGTCAGAAGTCCCGCTGCTTTACGGCGGCAGCGTCAATCCGTCTAACATCGGCGAGTTCGCGGCTCAAACCTCCATCCACGGCGCGCTGGTGGGGGGAGCCAGCCTTCAGGTGAGCCAGTTTGTTCAGATTGTGAACCTGGCTCTAGCCGCCAAGTCGCCCCCCGCAAGTTAAGCTGAAGTCGGCCCCTTCTCAGTGTACCCTCCTGCACCGCCGCTCCTAGCCATCGTTGGCCCCACCGCCGCCGGCAAAACCCGACTGGCGGTCGCTCTCGGTGAGCAATTTGGCGGCGAGATAATCAACGCCGACAGCCGGCAGGTGTACCGTCACTTGGACGTTGGCACCGCCAAACCCACGTCCTTGGAGCGAAGCCGAGCCCCCCATCATTTGCTGGATATCGTCGACCCTGATGATCCCTTCAGCCTGGGGGAATTTCTTACCTTGGCGCGGGAGTTGATACCAGAGGTCCGCCGGCGGGGACACCAGCCTATAGTGGCCGGCGGAACCGGACAGTACGTTTGGGCATTGCTGGAAGGCTGGCAAGTACCGGTGGTGCCCCCCGATCCCGAGTTTCGGGCAAGCAAACTGCGGGAAGCCGAAGCTCAGGGCGGCGCCGTCCTCCACGCCGAGCTGCGGGCAATCGACCCTCAGAGGGCTGGGGAATTGGACCCCCGCAACCTTCGCCGGGTGATTCGGGCCCTGGAGATACATCGTTACACCGGCAGCCCGCCTTCAGCTCTGGGCAAGGGCGGCCGCAGGCCAGTAACGGCCCTCATCCTGGGGCTGACAATGGAGCGAGCAAGACTTTACCGGAGAATCGATGAACGGGTGGACCAGATGATGGAGCAGGGCTTTCTAGAGGAAGTGGAGCAGCTATCTAAATTGGGCTACCGCCTGGGCCAGGGTTCTCTAGCCAGCCCCGGGTATCGGGAGCTGGGGCAGCACTTGGAGGGCGAACTTTCTCTGGATGAGGCGGTTCAGCGGACCAAGTACCAGACCCATCGCCTGGCTCGCCGGCAATACACCTGGTTTAAACCCGAGGACCACCGCATCCGCTGGCTTAACGCCCAAGACCTAAATGTAGATGAGCAGGCGGCCCAACTGGTGGAGGAATACCTGCGGTCCGCTCCCCCTGTGATACAATAATTTCCAGCTGATTCACCGGCTGATTCAGTAGTACGTCCGCTGTGTCCGCCCCCGAATTTTACCCGGCCCGGGCATTCGACCCCTGGAGTATTCGACCCTGTGAGGCCAGCCATGAAATTTACCAAGATGCAGGGCGCCGGAAACGATTACATTTATCTGGATGCCCGGGGTATGGATGAGGATTGGCCCAGCCTTGCCCGGGCCATGAGCGACCGTCACTTCGGAGTCGGAGGCGACGGAATCATCCTGATCCTGGACTCGGACATCGCCGACCTAAAGATGCGCATGTTCAACTCCGACGGCTCCGAAGGGGAGGCGTGCGGCAACGGGATCCGTTGCTTTGCCAAATACGCCATCGATCGCCAGATCGTCGTACCCGACGCCGACGGTTTGAAGGTAGACACCCTGGCCGGCCTGCGTACCGTGGTACCAACCTACGAAGGCCGGCGAGTGTCCGGTGCCAGAGTAGCCATGGGGCCGCCGAAGCTGAACGCGGAGGATATTCCGGTGCGCCTGGATCCCTCGGTGGGCGGAAGCAGAGGCCCTATCCTTAAATATCCAATTCAGCCCGGCGACTTTCGGCTGTACCTAACCTTTGTTTCCATGGGCAATCCCCACGCCGTTACCTTCATTGACCAGCCGGTGGAGGAGTTTCCCCTGCGCAACATCGGACCGCTGATAGAAAGACACCCCATGTTTCCGGAGCGAGTCAATTTTGAGATCGTCAACTTGGTCGACGAGGCTCATTTGAATGCCCGGGTTTGGGAGAGGGGCTCCGGAGAGACCATGGCCTGCGGAACCGGCGCCTGCGCCATAGCCGTGGCAGCCAGGTTGCTGGGAATGATTAGCGGGCAGGTTGACATAACCTTGCCCGGCGGCACGCTGAAAATCGACTGGGACGGAGAGGGGGAGGTTTACCTGGAGGGTTCCGCTGAGGAAGTCTTCAGCGGCGAGTGGACCCATGACACAAGCTAGTGGTATCAGCCCCAAACAGATAAGGTCAGATGTATGAAATTCTC
>JADFQT010000266.1 GCA_022561675.1 Chloroflexota bacterium | reverse complement strand
ATCAAGATATATGCGGTTCAATCAGAAGAAGCTCCGGCGGGGTTCTTGTCCTGGAAACAAGGTCAACTGGTGGAAGCTAAAATGGAGACCTTCGCCGAGGGCGTGGCGACCGCCGCGGGATATGAGCTCCCCCAATCAATCCTGCGTCAACACCTGGATGATTTCGTGTTGGTTGGCGACGACGACATCCGTCGGGCGATATGCCTGCTAATCGAGAAGGCTCATACCCTGGCCGAAGGCGCCGGTGCCACGGCCCTCGCTGGTGCGATGAAGCTGAGGCAGGCACTGAAGGGGAAAAAGCTGGCAGTGGTAGTCAGCGGCGGTAATATCACCCTGGAACACCTGATGGACTCGATTAAGTTATACCAGGGGATTTCAGGCCAGGCCCAGCCGCCAGCTTAAAGGGTGGGTAAATAGCTGGTTTCTCTTCTGGCAATGGGGAGACGAAAAAGGGGCGTTGTGACCCCACCTAACCTCCCCTTATTAAGGGGAGGGACATCGAAAAACCACCTTAAGAAATCCCCCCTAGTGGGCCAGCCGAGCGGACCCTGTTCGGAAGGGAGCCCGAGCTGCCTTCAAGCCCGGTTCGCCAAGTAGCCGGCCAGCTCGTCCCTATCGAACTCCGGTAAAGGTACCTCTCCCTCCCTTCCGAACAGGGTCAAGCCCTCTTCCCGAGCAATCATCTGCCCTATTTCCCAGCCCGTTATCCCGCCTTGTTCCAGCTTGCCGAGCAGAGTGGGTACGTCCTCGGCGGGCAGGGTGATCAGCAGGGCTCCCGATGCCAGAAGCCCAAAGGGATCTAGTCCCAGAGCCTGGCAAATGATCTCTGTCTCAGGCAGCACCGGTATGCTTCCCTCTTCTATGGCCAACCCCAGGCCGGACGCCTTCGCCACCTCCCGCAGGCCGGTGAAAAGTCCGCCCTCGGTGGGGTCGTGAAAGGAGTGGACCCGAGCAGCTTCGGCGGCGATGCGCGCGTCGTTGACTACACTTATGCCCGGATCTGTCAGAAAGACCGAGGCTCGTTGAATCGCTTCTTCGCCGACTCCAGCCCGCCGCAGCTCGGCTGCCCGATCCCGGGCTAAAATAGCCGTGCCTTCCAGGGCCACACCCTTGGTGAGAACTATGCTGTCGCCTTCCTGGGCCCCTCCGGTCCGAACCAGCCGGTCGGGTTCAACCTCTCCCAGCATGCTGCCCAAAACGATAGGCCGGTCGATCCCCAGGGTGACCTCGCTATGACCGCCAACCAGGCTGATGCCCAAGCCTGCGCAGGCATCCAGTATCTGCCGAAACAGCCCCTCGGCGTCATTTTCCGAGAAGCCCTGGGGAACCAGCAAAGTGGCCAGGAACCATTTGGGAATACCGCCGGTACAGGCCACGTCATTGGCGTTCACCTGCACCGCGTACCAGCCGGCCATATCTGTGGCAAAGGTTATCGGGTCGCTTTTGGCCACCAGCAGCTTATCTCCCCAGGCGATCACCGCCGCGTCCTCGCCAATGCCTGGCCCGACCAGCACCTGAGGGTCGGTGGCCGGAATCTGGCCCAGCAACCGTTCCAGCAGTTGGGGTGGAAACTTTCCTAGTTCCAAAGCTGCCTCTTCCCAAGCGGCCTCAGCCAACTCTGGGACCCAAGGTATACCGGCGTGGGCCTGTTTTGTAGTACGGAATTTCTCAAATTTCTCCTGGGGCGGCTGCCGGGGTGAGATGTTCTTGAGTTAGTCTAACATGCTTAGATCGGCTGGCTGGAGGTTTCTCGAAGCAGGTGGAGGCAGTCGGCCGCCCATGGTTCGACAGGCTCACGACGAACGGGTTGTGCGCGGAAATATGAACGCTGCCCTTCCTTGCTTGAGATGCGATTGCCCTAGCGCGTGGCCGGGTTCTCGTTGACACGCAAAACCGATTGTGATAAAAATAACAAAGTTTTATCGCCGTTAATAGAGGTGAGGTCAATGAGGAAATGGCGGCATATGATGTTGGGTTTGCTGGGGTTGGCGCTGCTGTTGGCGCTGGCCTGTGGAGGGGCTGCGGCTCCCACCGTTCCTCCCAAAGTGACTGATACGACGAGTCCACCCACGGTGACAGAGCCTCCGCCGGCGGTGGATGGACCCCCGGCCCAAGTCGCAGCCTGTGTTGTGTGTCATACCCCCGACGGTCGGCCTGGCGTTGGTCCAACATGGCAAGGCATCTATGGGAGCGAGGAAACCCTGACCGATGGCACCACCGTGACAGTCGATGACGCGTATATTCGGGAGTCTATCCTGGAACCCAACACCAAGATAGTAGAGGGGTTCCAACCCAATCTTATGCCACCGACCTTCAGGGATACTTTGTCAGATTCGGATATCGCCGTTATCATCGACTACATCAAGTCGCTGAAATAGGCAGAAGCGGACCTTCTCGCTAACTCTTTAACCTACGCTTCTGCCTAGGCATTTCTTAGCCGGCAATGCCTACTGTCCAAGAGGGCTTGGCTGGTCCATTTTTCAATTTACAAGGCCTACCCGGTCTGATAAAATTCCATTGCCGGATGGCGTAACAGGCCCTGCAATCCAGCGTTTTTGGAGTGGCGCATTCGTCTAGCGGCCCAGGACACCGCCCTCTCAAGGCGGAGATCGGGGGTTCGAATCCCCCATGCGCTACCAAGCTCAGATATAAAAGAAAGCCCCCGGACAGTTCCGGGGGCTTTTCCTTTTGGGTGTTTCTAACAGGTATTATTGACCCCCCCCCCGCCTACTCCACTGGCTCGTCACAGGTTCCCATTACTGGCAACTCGTCTCCCTCGTGCCTAGGAGTTAGCTTGCTAACACCGGGGGCAATTCCCTTTCCCTGGATGACCACTCTCTCCATCAACTGTGACGACCTTGACCTTACTCCCGGTTATTCGTAGTCGCACTGTTTTCATATTGTCGTCCTCGTTTTCTTCCATAAAATGGTTCATTGGATCGACCTCTATCGTAAGGTCGTAGTCACCGTCCCCCGACCCTGTGATATCAATCTCCTGTCCGGCAAGATAATACCTGTAGGTATCACCCCACCCCACAGACATACCCTGAAACTGTTTACCACAGGATGAATAGACCCGCTTCTTAGGTGCGCCCGGGAGTTTGTGGTTTATCCTGTCGGTATCAATGATGCAGAAAGTGGTCTTGACGCCGATCCATTCCGACTGCCCAGCCGATTCGACCTTTTTAAAGGTATAGCTGAGCCTGTCCCATAGACCATTCTTGGGCCGACGTTAGACGGACTGTGGTGGGCGTCGGTGCGAGTTCGTCTGTCGCTTGGCCCGTTGGGAGAATTGATGGGCTTGCAGCGCGCCGCCGGCCCCTCAG
>JADFQT010000039.1 GCA_022561675.1 Chloroflexota bacterium | reverse complement strand
AAGCTGCCCGTCGTCGAATACTACGCGGTGAACACCGACGCTCAGCATCTGTTTCGGTGTGACGTTGGCCACCGGCTGGCCATCGGCCAGAATCTTACCAGGGGTCTGGGTTCGGGAGCCTTGCCTGACCTGGGCCGGCAGGCAGCCGAGGAGAGCCGGGCCGAAATTCAGCAGGCCGTTGAGGGCGCCGACATGGTTTTCCTGGCCGTGGGCATGGGCGGCGGGACCGGAACCGGAGCCGCTCCGGTAATCGCCCAGGTGGCCAAAGAAAGCGGGGCGCTTACCGTTGCCGTCGTTAGCAGACCCTTCTCATTTGAAGCGGCGGCCCGGCGGAAGAACGCCGAAGAGGGCATCAATAAATTAAAGGATCAGGTCGATACCCTGATTACCATTCCCAACGACCGCCTGCTGGAGCTAAATCGCGACACCGAGTCGACATTCACTTGGGAAGAAGCCCTGAAAATGGCCGACTCGGTTTTGCATCAAGGCATCCAGGCCATTGCCGAGGTGGTTACCGTGCCCGGCGAGATTAACGTGGACTTCGCCGACGTGAAAACGATTTTGCACAACGCCGGGCCCGCCTGGCTGGCCATCGGCCGGGGTAAGGGCGAGAATCGGGCGGTTGATGCCGCCAGACAGGCTACCAAGAGTCCTTTGCTGGACATCGCCATGGACGGAGCCAAGCGCATCCTTTTCGTAATAACCGGTGGCGCATCCCTCACCCTGAAGGAAGTCCAGGACGCCGCCCGCGTGATTGAGGAGATGTCGGACCCGGAGGCCAACATCATTTTCGGCACCAGCCGGGACCCGCGCCTGGAGGACGAGGTAAAATTGACCATGGTGGCGGCCTCATTCCCGGTTGTGCAGGAAACCCAACAGATGCGCGAGGACGAGCTGCAACGGCTCCTTCAGGACGTCAACCCAGAGATTGAAAGCGAACTGGACGTTCCCAGCTTCCTCCGGCATCAGTCCGGCGGGAAAAGGGGTGGACTGTTCCGCTGACCCGGGCGGTTACCCGATTGGTACAGCAACTATAAGGACTTGACGACTAATCGATGCCGTAGGAGCCCATCCGCAAGCAGGCCCGGGATGGGAGGAAGGGACGGGCCGTTCATTCGGCGGCCCGTAACGGTAGAGGGGCACTGACCGGCCAAGCCGGGGCTCCTACGGCAATTTCCAAAATCTCCGGTTCCGCGAGTAATATTCTCGGAGGTCAAGTAGCCGCACTCCTCATAAGGTTTCGATCACCCCCCTTGGCACCGAGAAGCTGCACCGAGGCCGCCCTTTTCAGGGCGGCCTCATCTATTTAGAGCCTGTGTGAAAGGATTTCAGACCGGAGTAATCAAAACCGGGGTAATCGCCCTTCGACCGGCTCAGGGCGAACGGCTCGGGTCCCCTTCGGGGTGAGCTTGTCGCACCCTGAACGATTATTTCTACCACACCCTCTTTCGGTAATTAGGTCCCCTTTTCACCAACCCGGGCGTCAACTTCCTTCTACGCCGGAGCCATATCGAGATATTCCAACCAATTTCACCTTATTTTCCATTGACTTTCCCAAATTGCGCCTTTTACAATAAAGCCTACAAGGTATTGTACTTTTAGATGACAATAACACATTATATAGTATTCTAAGAAAGTTTTCAAATTAGTTTAAGAAAGCGTGCAAATAAATGCGCTGCCCTTTTTGTGGATTTTCCGACTCCAAAGTGACCAACTCGCGAGAAGCGGATAGCGGCATCCGCCGGCGCCGCGAGTGCCGGAAATGCGGGATGCGGTTCACCACTTACGAAAGAGTGCAATCGACGGCTTTGATGGTATCCAAGCAAGATGGCCGCAGAGAAGAGTTCAATCGGGAAAAGCTGGTTGGGGGGCTCCGCAAAGCCTGTACCAAGCGCCCAATTCCCTCCCGGACCGTCGAAAAAATGGTGGAGGACATCGAAGCGGAACTGTACCAACTGGGACATGGGGAAGTCCCCAGCAGCAAAATTGGGGAAATGGTCATGGAGCGGCTCCGCAAGGTGGATCGGGTGGCCTACATACGGTACGCCAGCGTGTACCGGGACTTCCAGGACATCGAGAGCTTCGAGCAGGCGGTCAAGGACCTGCGCGAGGGGAACACCCAGCTTTCTCTGCCGGAAGTTGCGCCGGGACAACCCAGAATGCGTCGCAGACGCCCGCCCAAAGCAAGGGTCCAACCCTCATCCTCAACCCTGGGAGAGGGGGCTCTAGACCATGAGAAAGGGCAAACAGCAATATTAGGAGGAAATAGTAAGTAATGAATAGCAGCGTCCAATACTCCGCTCTCACCAGGTTGTTGGCCCACAACAATCGGGCCCACGACCTGGGGGAAATACTGAGCCGCATGCCGGTGGTGTTGGGGGAAGAGGAGGCGGACGGGATGGGTTCCAAAGGAACCGGGTTCAATCCATTTCAGGATTTACAGGAAGAGATAGACCGGGAAGTGCGGGCTAGCCTGGTGACATGCTGGCTGGCCATGCCGGAGCCCCTGGAAGAGTAGAGAGCCGGGTGCCGGCGGGCAGGGTACCAACCTAGCCCGCACTGACAGCAACGGGGGGCCAATCCAGGGGAAAAATGGTACAACAGTAACCACAAAAACCAATAGGTCGCCTGAGTGGGTCCTGGGCCAGGGGCCGATCTCAAAACGATCTTTGTCATTCCGAAGGAGCGAAGCGACTAAGGAGTAGGGTGGTCCGGAGGCGTTCATCCTTAGCCTGTCGAAGGATGTCATTCCGAGCCGGAACCTAGTGTAGGCGAGGAATCTAAGATTTCTCAGTTGCTGCGCTCCCTCGAAATGACACGGCATGCGTCTCCTGCGGCTGGAACAAGTGCGAGCAACGCTAGTCCTTAACCAAAACGCATCATGACTAGGAGAGGAAGGGAACTTGTCACGACAGAAATACCAGGTCCAGCTACAATGCCAGCCTCTGGCGGCCAGTGACGCGGAGGGAATTGCCCGGTCGTTGAGCCAGAGCTTTCCGGTCACAGGATTCCGCTGCAACGAAGCGGCGGTGCTCATAGATCTGGAATCCAGATTCCCCCTGGCCTACGGGGCGCTGAAAGACCTGGCAGACCTGGTGATTGACCGAGCCACGGAGCTGAACCTACGCCTGCTGTCGGCGGTGATCCAGCAGGTGGATTTGGGACCGGAGGCGTTATCGGTTGAACCGCTCGGTGGCCGCTTGAGCCGAATCATTGCCAGGACTTTGGGAAGGACCTTGGGCATCAAGCGTTACACCCCGGTAATGTACTTCTACCAGAACATGGTTATTGACCTTCAGTTGGCGGCCAGGGTTAACAACCGGCAGATGAAACCCGTCGCCGAACTAAATTAAACCAAAAAATAAAATAGTATTGTGGTCAGCCCGGTGTATGCCCCGATTGGGCTTTATTGAGTAGGCTTTGTTGTGCATGCATTAGCGAAGGCGGGTGGCCACGGAGTGGAGGGGTGGTATCTTGGCGATTTTACAGAGGAATCCAATTTCAACCTCGGAAGACACTAGGCACCGCATCCGGCAGGCCCTGCAAGAGGCGGGGATTGCCCGGCAAATCAACGAGCGCTCGTCGGAGCTAACCGACAACTCCCAGATAGTCCTCCAGCGCAGGTATCTCTCCAAGGACCGGGAAGGCAACGTTTTGGAAGATGCCGACGGCATGTTCCGCCGGGTGGCCCAGAACCTGTCCCAGGCCGACCTGAACTACGGCGCGACCGAGGACGAGCGGCTGGCCACCGAGGAGGAATTCAGCGACGTGATGCGCCGGCTGGAATTCTTGCCCAACTCGCCCACATTGATGAACGCCGGACGGGAGTTGCAGCAGCTATCCGCCTGCTTCGTCTTGCCGGTGGAAGACTCTTTGGAATCCATATTTTCCATGGTCAAGAGCACCGCGCTGATCCACAAGAGCGGCGGCGGCACCGGCTTTTCCTTCTCGCGGCTCCGTCCCGAAGGAGACCTGGTGGGCTCCACCGGCGGCGTGGCCTCGGGGCCGGTCAGCTTCATCAACGCCTTCGACGCCGCCACCGACGTGGTCAAGCAGGGCGGCACCCGGCGCGGCGCCAATATGGGCATCCTCGACGTGACCCATCCGGACATCATCAAGTTCATCCGCGCCAAGGAGGACGGCCAGCACCTGGTCAACTTCAATGTCTCGGTGAGCCTAACCGAAGAGTTCATGGAGCGGGTGCAGCGGAACGAGGAGTACGACCTGGTCAACCCGCGCACCGGCCAGATTACCGGTCAGCTCAACGCCAAGGAGGTTTTCGAGCTGATGACCGAGCTGGCCTGGAAGACCGGCGACCCGGGCATCGTTTTTATGGACCGGATCAACCGGGATAATCCCAACCCCCAGCTGGGTACCATCGAGTCGACCAACCCCTGCGGAGAACAGCCCCTGCTGCCCTTCGAGTCCTGCAATTTAGGGTCGATCAACTTGGCCCGCATGGTGCGTTACACCGACGAGGACACGGAGATTGACTGGCAGCGCCTGGCCCGGGTGACCGGCACCGCCGTCCATCTGCTGGACAACGTAATCGACATGAACAACTACCCCCTTCCGGAAATCGAAGAGATGAGCCGGACTACCCGCCGCATCGGCGTGGGGGTCATGGGCTTCTCAGACCTGCTGATCCAGCTGGGCATCAGCTACGACTCGGAAGAGGCGCTGCAGCTGGGCGAAGAGGTGATGCGCCGGATTCAGGATGCGACCTATCAGGCGTCAATCGAGCTGGCGGAAAAGCGGGGACCCTTCCCATCCTGGGAGGGCAGCGCCTACAGCCAACCAGGACCCAACGGCCGTCCCATCCTGCGCATTCGTAATTCCGCGCCGGTAACCATCGCCCCCACCGGCACCATCAGCATCATCGCCGGCGCATCCAGCGGCATCGAGCCCCTGTTCGCCCTGTCTTACGTCCGCAATGTCATGGACAATACGCGCCTGGTGGAGGGCAATCCCTACTTCGAGGCGGTGGCCCGCCGGGAAGGGTTCTACTCCGCCGAGCTAATGGAGCAGCTGGCCGAGAAGGGTAGCCTGGAGGAACTGGACGTTCCCCAGTGGGTCAAGGACGTGTTCCGCACCTCTCACGATATCACTCCCGACTGGCACGTGCGGATGCAGGCCGCCTTCCAGCGTCATACCGACAACTCGGTTTCCAAGACCATTAATTTCCCCCACAGCGCCACCGTTGCCGACGTGGCCGAGGCCTACCAGCTGGCCTACGAGACCGGCTGCAAGGGCATCACCGTTTATCGGGACGGCAGCAAATCGGAGCAGGTGCTGAGCACCGGAGAGTCCAGCCATGAGATCCCTCAAGAGCTGGCGCCGGCCACCCGCACTCCCCGAGAACGCCCCCGGCAGATTCAGGGCATCACCGAGCGCGTGCGCACCGGCCACGGCAACATGTACATCACCATCAACTTCGACGAAAATCAGCAGCCCTTCGAGGTCTTCGGCACCCTGGGCAAGGCCGGCGGCTGCGACTCGGCCCAGCTGGAGGCCATATCCCGCCTGGTCTCCCTGGCCCTGCGCTCCGGCATCAGCCCGGAGGAGGTCATCGCCCAGCTTAAAGGCATCACCTGCTGCCCGGCCTGGGACGACGGCACCCTGGTGCGCTCCGGCCCCGACGCGGTGGCCCTGGCCCTGGAGCGCCGCTTGAACGCGGACCCGGATGCCCGGCCGCTAGCGGCCGCCGACGCCTTGCAGCTGAGCTTTATCGCCGACCCGCAACAGGCCAACGGCAGCGGCAACAGTAATGGCGGAAGCAGCTATCAGGCCCGCAAATGCCCCGACTGCAACGGAACTCTCCATTACCTGGAAGGATGCGTCATGTGCGTCTCCTGCGGCTGGAACAAGTGCGAGTAGGGGAGGGGAACACCTGGAGTAAAGAGTTTCTCGAGCATCTGAGAAATCGCTTAACCTCACGCTGCAGCTAAATTTAAGAGGAAGAAATGGGGAAGCCAAGAGATACAACTAAGTACCATTTCAAAGTAGGAAACAGGGTAGTCCACCGCGGCATCACTAACGATTTGTGCCGCCGAGAACGTGAACACCAGCAAAATTGGGCTAATGGGCACATTGAAAAAATAGGTAACGTTACTACTCGTGAAGCTGCTTTACAATGGGAGCGGGACGGTGGCAAGAGTTAAATCTCCCGAAGAATCCGCCCGGCGATGGGCAAAGGGCATGTCACATACTCCTCATTTACCCTGTAAACGATGTCAGCGCAAGACGCGCGCCTGGTGGGGAAAAGGACAGTGCCAATATTGTGGGGAATCGCTGTCCTATTCTGAGGGAGTTGCTCTGGCGGCCAAGTCCGACATAGTAGGATATTGACCGTTTTACCCCAATAGCAAGCTGGGTTGCCAGCATGCGCCTCAACAACCCCCGGCTAACACCGGGGGCTTTCCTTTCCTGGCATAGCGCCTGTGCTACAATCGAAACAGAACTACGGGATGGTCTGGTCATGAAAGCTGGCTTATCCAAGCTGCTGGAAAGCCTTACCCCGGCCGAGCAAGCTGAGGTGGAAACCTTCGCCGCCTTCCTATTGGCACGCCGAAAGGCGGGCAATCCCCAGAAATTGGAAGACTTCTCCACTGGGGAACCAAGTTATAGCGTGTTGGAGCTCAAAGGACTCGGCAAAGAGATTTGGCATGGTATCGACGCCCAAGAATACGTTGACCAGGAGCGGAGTTCGTGGCGTGGATAAAGCTGCTGCCCAACAGTAGCCCCCTCACCTCCGTGCTACAATCCGGCTCATCGCCCCACTGCTAACCAGGAGGCACGCATCATGCCAGATAACTCAAAACCGGCCATCGCCATCACCATGGGAGACCCCTGCGGCATCGGCCCGGAGGTGGTGGTCAAGGCCCTGGCCGACCCCCAGGTGTACGCCTCCTGCCGCCCCCTGGTGGTGGGCAACATCTTCGCCATGCAGCGGGCGGTTGAGCTGACCGGACTGCCACTGAAGATCAAAGAAACCGACGACCCGTCCGCGGCGGGCGCAGACCCCGGGGTGGTGGACGTGGTGGACATCCACAACCTCAACCCCGAGGACATCACTGTCGGCCAAATCAGCATTCCCTGCGGCAAAGCCGCCATGGAGTGGGTCACCAAGGCCGGCGAGCTGGCCCTGGCCGGTACCGTCGATGGACTGGCCACCGCGCCGCTGAACAAGGAGGCGGCCAGCCTGGCCGGATACCAGGCCATCGGCCACATGGAGCTGCTCCAGGAGCTGTCCGGCGCCGAAACCGTGGGCACCATGCTGCTGGCCAAGAACCTGCGGGTGGTCCACCTGACCACCCATCGCTCCCTGCGGGTGGCCTGCGATTATGTCAAGCAGGACCGAATTCTCAGCTACCTGCAGCTGACCCACGACAGCTTCGTCCAGTGGGGTTACGCCAATCCGCGCATTGGCGTGGCGGCGCTCAACCCCCACGGCAGCGACGGCGGCCTGCTGGGCAACGAGGAGGCGGAGGAGATTGCCCCCGCCGTGGCAGCGGCCCAAAGCCTGGGCATCGGCGCGGTGGGTCCGGTCCCCGCCGACGTCATCTTCCACCAGGCCATCAACGGCCGGTACGACGTGGTATTAGCCATGTTCCACGACCAGGGTCATATCCCAGTCAAGGTGTACGGCTTTGAAGAGAGCATCACTGCCAATCTGGGGCTACCCTTCGTTCGAACCTCGGTGGACCACGGCACGGCCTTCGACATCGCCGGCAAAGGGGTGGCCGACCAAACCAGCATGCTGGAATCCATCCGCTTGGCGGTGGCGCTGGCCAAGGGAAGAGGACTTTCCGATTTCTAAACTAATGCCTAGTTGAAGCGCGCCGGGGCTGGTATGGTGGTGTATGTAGATCCCACCTTGGCTTTTCTATTGGAGCGGTGAGATAACCCCTCCCAGCCTCCCCTTCTTAAGGGGAGGAGCTTTTCACAGCCCCTCAGCCCGAAGGCTCCTGGACTCCCCTCCAAGACAACCCAATTGGCCTCTTCCTGTCAGCGGACATTTCCAGCGGTAACCAGAAATTCCCTCCAGCCTGCTGCACGCCGGGTCGGTGTTATAATTCCAACGATCCCGGCTAATAATCCCGGTCCCGATCCTCAGATGGAGAAGGTCCTGATGAAAATTGCCTTCGTCGGCGGCGGCACCATGGCCGAGGCCCTGATGGGCGGAGTTCTCTCGGCCAAGCTGGCCCGGCCCGATGAGATCAGTGTTGGCGAGCCGGTGAAGCTTCGCCGGGAATACTTGGCGGAAAAATTCGGCGTCGATACCCACGCGGAAAACGACGCGGCGGTTGCTGGCGCGGACCTGGTCCTGCTGGCCATCAAGCCCCAGGACCTGCCTGCGGTTGCCCAGGGTTTGAAGAAGCAGTTGAAACCCAACCAGGCGGCCCTTTCCATAATCGCCGGCGCCAAGATGTCCACCCTGATGGAGGGACTGGGTCATTCGGCAATAATACGGGTCATGCCCAACACGCCGGCTCAGATTGGCTATGGAATGAGCATGTGGACCTGCACTCCGCAGGTCGATCCGGCCCAGAGAGCCCTCACCCAGTCCATCTTGGCCACCGTAGGTCAGGAGATCTACGTGGACGACGAGAAATACCTGGATATGGCCACCGCCTTGAGCGCCAGCGGTCCAGCCTATGTTTTCCTGTTCATCGAGGCCCTGATCGACGCCGGGGTTTACGTCGGGCTGCCCCGAGACATGGCCCGTACCCTGGCATTGCAGACGGTTTACGGCAGCACCAAGCTGGTCATGGAAACCGGCAAGCATCCGGCCGAACTGAAGGACATGGTGGTCTCGCCGGGCGGCACCACTGCCGAAGGCCTGCAGGTCCTGGAGCGCGGCGGGGTGCCGGCGACCGTGGTGGAGGCGGTGAACGCCGCATATCAGAAGTCCATCAAGCTGGGGCATGAGTAAGGAGGTATCCACTGATCCAAATCATCGAGATAATAAATAGGCTCCTGTTTTTCTTGAGCCTGGCGATCCTGGCCCGAATCATCCTGACGCTGATTCTGCAGTCTCTGGGAAGCCAACCTCATCCCATCGTAACCAGGATTACCATGTTTCTGGTCGCGATAACGGAGCCGATTTTGGGTCCTCTGCGAGACCTGCTGCGGGAACCGACGCGCAAAATCCACCCAATTTTCGAACGACTGGATTTCAGCCCCATGGCCGCCATATTACTGATATACCTGGTCCAATGGGCTCTAAGACGCCTGCTGGTTTAGATTTTGACTCCGGCGCGATTTCTTGGACCTCCACCGTAGGAGGGGGCTCAATTGATCGAAGGCCCCTGGCAACCCGCCCCTGAGCCCCCTGTTATTTTTAGCCGCCGTTAAATGAACCGCGAAAGGGATGCCGACCCGCAGCTGGCCTCCGATGTGGCAGTGATTCGGCACGCCCTCGACCAAGAATTACGCCGAGAACAAATCCCCGCCGGCGCTCGACCCTTCACTAAACCCTTCTTGGTGGTGTTGAGCGGACTGCCGGGAACCGGCAAATCCCACTTCGCCCGCCGGCTGGCACGGCGCCTCCACCTGGTCGTGGTAGGGAGTGACCGAGTGCGCAAGGCGCTGATTCCTGAGCCCGAATACACCAGAGAGGAACACCTGCGGGTCTTCTCCGCCTGCCACCGGGTGATAGAGGAGTTGCTAAGGCAGGGCTGGAGGGTTGTTTTTGACGCAACCAACCTTACGGAGGGATTCCGGCAGCCTTTACTGGACCTCGCCCGCCGCCGGGGAGCGCCGACCCACATAATTCTGTTCACCGCTCCCCTCAAGGTGATCCGGCGGCGACTGCAAGATCGGGCCGCAGGTATCGGCACGGACGGAGTCTCCGACGCCGATTGGAACGTTTTCTCCCGGCTGCGGCCCGGTCAAGAGCCGATCACGGACGCCCACTGGGTCGTCGACTCCTCCAAAGCTATCCGCGGCCATCTGGATCGGCTCGTCAGTTTGATTCAGGATGCCTGTACCGATCCCAGTTCCTGATGGCAACGCTAGCCCGGGCAGGTTTAAGTAGGTTAGGTCTGAGCAGGTTGTTTTATAATGGCCCTCCCCTTGCCAAGGAAGAGAGAGCTGCTATTTAAACCCCCCTAATATATCGATTGACTGAACTAAGCGTTTCCTTTGGTGGTAAAATGGGAGACAAGCCAGCCCAAGTACGACATTAGGAGGTAAGTTGGTATGCCACAGCTAACAGGATTGGGCCACGTAGGGATTTATACCGACGACTTGATGAAGCAGCGCGACTTCTACACTCGAGTGATTGGCTTGACCGTGGCCGATGAGGATCTGGAGGGCCGGGGAATGTGTTTCATGAGCGCCGATCCCGTCGCCGAGCACCACGAATTTGTTCTGATGAAGGGACGGGTAACTTCGGAGGACACCAACCTCATCCAGCAAATCTCCTTCAAAGTACCAACCATCCAGGATCTGCGGGACTACCGGCAGCGTTTACTGGCGGAGAATGTAAAGATTGAAAGAATAGTAAGCCACGGCAACGCCTTCGGAATGTATTTCTTTGACCCGGAAGGCAATCGAGTGGAGCTCTACTACAAGACCGGCTACCCGGTGCCTCAGCCTCACGGCGAACCCATCGACCTCAGCCGGACCGATGAAGAGTTGTTGGGAGACGCCAGAGAACTCCTGCTGGCCAAAACATCCGCCAAGTAACGCTGGCTGGGACAAGGAAGGGAGTATCGTAGAGGTGTGAGAACCCAGGTTCTGCCCTTATTAAGGGGCGACAAGGGCATGTTACTTTTTATGCTCGCGAAATAGTCCTTAGCATGAGGAATCTAAGATTTCTCGGTCGCGGGGTTTGTGATGAACCGAGCCGAAGCGCTCCCCGGAAATGCTACGGGAAATGACATGGTGATCTGGGTCTTCGGATACAATGCATGCCCCTATCAACCTCTGCGGACGGTATGATACAGTGCCGGACATTTTCCGCACAGCATTGGTCAGGGTCGGGGGCAACCGCTGGGCACTTCGGGTATTCTATTACCCTTGGCGCGTCCTGCCCTATCCCCTGCGCCGCCTGGTTACCGCCGGGTCCATCCGGCTAACCCTTTGGGTCAAGAGGGTGCTGAAGGTAGATTCCCAGGATGCCCTGACTGCCATGAATCAGCTGGGGACCCTGTCCTTTTGGGGAGTTCCTGAAATAGCCGTGGCAGACTACCGGCTGGTAATAGAAGGCGAGGTGGAACAAGATCTGAGCCTCTCTCTGGAGCAACTCCAATCGCTGCCCGCCGTCACCAGGGAGGTGCGCCTAGACTGCGTCGGCGGCTTCCGGAACAACTCGAAAATGGAAGGGGTGTCGCTCCAAACGCTACTGGACATCTCCGGCGTTGGCCCCGACGCGCGCCGGGCGGTATTCCACTGCGCCGACGGGTACTACTCCTCCCTGGAATTGAGTGAGCTGCTGGACCGGGAAGCGTTTCTGGCCTACGGCATCAACGGCCAGAGAATCCCTAAATTCGGCTATCCCTTGCGCCTAGTTGCCCCCGGCAAATATGGATACCAGTGGGCCAAGTGGGTGCGGCGCATAAAACTGGTCCCGGACCAGCGTAAGGGACACTGGGCTCGGTTAGGTTTGCCCGATAGGGGAGACGTGGGAGACATCTGGTAGGAAATGCGGCAAGGGGGGTTCTCCGCTCTCCTGAAGTCCGGGAAGCGCCTACCTCTGGGGAGGGTCAGTTGCGGTGGCGGGTTTGCTCCAACTTTTCCATGGTGCCCGGAACCTTCCAGTCGACGTAGAGCAAAACGTGCTCCTTGATCGCCTCCTCATGCACCCGGCAGGGGGCGCAATGAGCGTCGATGCAAAGTCCATGACGAGGCTTGAGGCTGTCCCGCCAGGCTTCCAGCTCCGCCAAAACCTCCGGGCTACCGGCGCTGCCGGCCTCTACCGACGTCCTTAGCTGGTCCAGCTGGCCGGAAATCTGGTCCAGCAGCCCAATATGCCGTCGCAAATTATCTTCCGCCCAATTTCGCGGCGTCCAACTTTCCGGCTCGCCCCGATTCGGATTGGGCAGGGCGGGCATATCGGCAGCGTCGGAACCGTGAGGATCCAGTTCCTTTCCGCAGGCCGGACATTTAGCCGGTTGATTGGTCATCGCCGTCACCTCGCCGATCAACTGTTGGCGGCGCCGCCAGCAGCATATCCCCAAGGTCTCCCTCGAGATTGGGATGCGGTACTAGGAGGCGGCGCTGGGAAGTATAACATAGGCCCCACTAGGCCAGGAGCAGTCTGCACCTGCACCCCAGGGAGCCGGACCTGAGGCAATTCCCCTTTCATATTTTTGAGTCTATCCTTATATCAAATCTGCCCAACAATCGCGTGGAAGTCCGGGGCATGGCCGGAGCGCACGGTCTCCCTATCGAAATGGTGTTAGACAATGCGGCCCAAATTCATTGTCGATGTAAACGTCGGGCGTTTGGCCACCTGGCTCAGGATTATGGG
>JADFQT010000038.1 GCA_022561675.1 Chloroflexota bacterium | reverse complement strand
GGAACCTTTCGTCACGAAGACTGCGAAGGGAGACAGTGTGGCACAAGGGCAAGAAATCATAATATTGAGCGATGAGGATTGGTGCTGGTTAAAGCCAACGGAGAAGCTGATGCTTATGGACTATGCCGTGTGGCTGGGCAACAATATCGACGATTGGCTGGACGAACAGTATGAAATACGAGCGGCATTGGACCGGTGCCCTCCTGCGAGTAGTGACTACTGGGCAACAAAACGGCCAAAACAATAAAGAACTACGCCCTCTCCGAATGTACCCCGTCTCCACCAAGCCCCCACGGATGTTACTCGTCCTTTCTAAACTTCCCCCACTATGGACCGGCAAGGGGAGGTTAGCTTTGCGTTGGAATATGGAGGAAAGGTAAAGCGAACTAATCCAAACGAGGGTAATTAGTAATTGATAAATTCTTATATAGTGAGTATGTCCGAATCCATTAATCGAATCTTAACTTGCGTTCCAGGGTCCACTGGCTGAGGCTCCAATGACCTGCAGTCAAGACGCTAGGTTAATTTTCTGGCAAGCTTCTTAGCTCCCTGTGGAAACCAGAACCAGCCCATGAAGACAGGAGCGGTAGCAGGAACCATACAACCGAGAAAAATCCCAGCAACGAGAGGTGCAATGTAGTTCACAGGTGTACTCTGGTAACCTCCAGGCAAAAATATGGGCGGGAGGTACCGGGTGGCTGCCCAATTGAGTATTGTCATGGACGATGCCTTAAATATCGTGGGAGGGGATTGCATTCGCTGTTCAAGCGCCAATATGGGTATGGCTTTGATCAACCCGCATCATCTCAGTCCTTTGCAAATATCCTGTCCCGTAATCCCCCAATTCTACATAAGAACCAATTCAGCCCGTCCACCCGGGACTTGGCTATTTGGAAATCAGGCGTTATAGTGGGTTATAATAAAATGGATTCTGGGAATCGAGGATTAAAGGAGGATGCACATGGCAAAGCCCAAGCGAGTGGGTCATCTGGTTTTGAACGTCAAGGACCAAACGGCCTCCACCAAGTTTTATACCGAAGTGCTTGGATTTGAGATATCCAAAGAGCGATCCGGGTTCGGCACCTTTTTGACCTGTGGGAAAATCCATCATGACTTGGCGTTGTTCCAGGCCGCTCCCGACGCCGCACCGGTTACGCCCGGAGGACTGGGACTGAACCATATGGCGCTTCAGGTGGAAAACTTTGAAGTGCTGTCCGAGTACTTCCACATCCTAAAAGATAATGGGATCGCCGATCTGCGCACCACAGACCACGGGATGACCAAGAGCATTTACCTGCAGGACCCGGACGGCAACGGCATCGAGCTGTTCTGCAACAGTCATGAGGATGCCGCCGATGGTTTGGCCGAGATGCGCCGGCCGGGGCGGGAAAACAAGGAGCTGATTTTCTCCTAGAGCTGCTGACGTAAACGTCCTGTCCCAGAAAGCATTTAGGACCGGCTTCAAGCCGGTCCTATCTCTTTGCCAACTGGGCCGACTTTGGAGTCGCTACCCAAGCGGGCCATCAACTCCTTTGCCAACATCCAGCGAGTATGGGGCGGAGAGCCGCCCCTCTGGACCGCCGCGTTCGAAGCGCCGGAGGAGTGAGGGGGATGACGCACATAGTGAATAGTTACTGTCGATAGGAATCTACGAAAGTAAAACTATTGTTAGCTACTGATTTGTTCGAGGTAGGGCGCCTAAAACTTGTTCCTGCGTGTTTCTGCTTCTAGTTTTCCTCGTTCCGTGAGTGATTGAAGCCCCCGCCGGGGTCTTTCAATCAGACCGTCTCTGTCCAAGTTGTGCATCGACCAGTTACAAGCTTTGCTCCATCTTTGCTCCCCATTACCTGGCAGAATCTCATGGTCTGCTGGGGTGAATTCGAGTCCCCAATTCTGGGTGATTCTCTCCAGGATCTGGGGACGGGTAGCTGCGCCTCCCAATTCTAGGAGAGTAACCAAGACTAGATCTTCTCCGAGTCGCACATTGATCTTGCCATAGGCGCCACGGCGTAGAAATCTACGCTGCTGGCGACCTGTCTGACGCCTGGGCCCACTAGAGTCCATCGGCACTGGTTCCCCTGTGTCTACGCTCGCTGTACCGTTCATAGGTGAAATAGGAGAAGCCGGGTTATGATCCACAATGTAGCCTAACAAGCGTCGAAGTTCTTCTTCCGTTATTGCCCCTCGCTTAGCCAAATCGGCCAAATCTTGGATAACCTCTGTCAAATTTGCCATAGTAACCGCTCCCTTTCTCAGAATTTGGTTACTCTAGCATAGCAAAGAGGTGCTGTCAAGCCTATGACGTTAGTAAGGTCAATATTGCTGACAGGGTTGCAGGGGGGTTAATAGCGAATGCCTCCCAAGCTGGGGGGTTGCGTTACTATGCAGAGGAGCATTACCCCGCTAGCCCGTCCTTCATACGCTGCACCACCTCAGCCATGGGTAATGGTCCCAGGTTGGTGCCTTCCCGCAGGCGCACCGCCGCCGCTCCCTGCTCTATCTCCGCGTCGCCCACCACCAGCATGTAGGGGATTTTCTGAAGCTGGGCGTTGCGTATCTTGAGGTTCATCCGCTCCCCTCGGGAGTCCACCTCCACCCGGAATCCCTGGTCCTGAAGCTGCTGCCGCACCGACTGGGCGTAGTCCAGGTGGCGGTCGGCAATGGGTATCACCACCGCCTGAACCGGCGCCAGCCACAGCGGGAAGGCCCCGGCGTAGTGCTCAATCAAGATGCCCAAAAACCGCTCCAGCGACCCGAGAATGGCCCGGTGGACCATGTAGGGCCGGCTGCGGCCACCCTCCGAGTCTTGGTAGGTGAGGTCGAACCGCTCCGGCAGGTTAAAGTCGAACTGCACCGTGGTGCACTGCCAGTCCCGCCCCAAGGCGTCCTTAATTTTGATGTCTATCTTTGGGCCGTAGAACGCGCCGCCGCCGTCGTCAATATCGTAGTCCAGCCCCCGGTCCACCAGGGCCTTCCGCAATGACTCGGTGGCGTGCTCCCACATCTCCGGCTCGCCGACGTACTTCTCGGGCCGGGTGGACAGGGAGATGGAATACTCGCTGAAGCCGAAGGCCTCCAGCAGCTCAAAGGTCAGGTCCAGCACCCCGCCGATCTCATCTTCCACCTGCTCCGGCAGACAGAAGATGTGGGCATCGTCCTGGGTGAAGCCGCGCACCCGCATCAGGCCGTGCAGAACGCCGCTGCGCTCGTAGCGGTAGACAGTGCCCAGCTCGGCGATGCGCAGGGGCAGCTCCCGGTAGCTATGCTGGTTGGAACGGTAGATCATGATGTGGAAGGGGCAGTTCATGGGTTTGAGGTAATACTCTTGCTCGTCCACTATCACCGGCGCGTACATGCTCTCCCGATAAAAGTCCAGGTGACCGCTGGTCTGCCAGAGCTGAGCCTTGCCGATGTGCGGCGAGTAGACGATGCTGTAGCCGTGCCGGAAGTGGAGGTCCCGCCAGTAATCCTCCAGCTTGGAGCGGATGACGCCTCCCTTGGGATGCCACACCACCAGCCCAGGACCGATCTCTTCGTGGATGCTGAACAACCCCAGCTGCCGCCCCAAAACCCGGTGGTCCCGCTTCTCCGCCTCTTCCAATCTTTCCAGGTGGTCCTCTAGCATTTCCTGGCTCTCGAAGGCGGTGCCGTAGATACGCTGGAGCATGGGACGGTGCTCGTCCCCCCGCCAGTAAGCGCCGGCCACGTGGAGCAGCTTTATCGCCGGAATCTGGCCGGTACTCTCCAGATGAGGACCCTGACAGAGGTCGATAAAATCGCCGTGGCGGTAAATGCTCAGCGTCTCGGCGTCTGGAATGCCATCAATGATCTCCAGCTTGTAGGGCTGATCGGCGAAGCGGGCTTTGGCATCTTCCCGGCTAAGTTCCTCCCGCTGGAAGGCGGAACTCCGGGCGATGGACTCCAGCATCAATTTCTGGATGCTCTCCAGGTCCTCGGGGGTGAAGGGCCGGGAAACCTCGAAGTCGTAGTAAAAGCCGTCTTGGGTCGGCGGGCCAATGCCCATTTTAGCCTCGGGAAAGAGCTGCAACACGGCGTCCGCCATCACATGCGCCGCCGAATGGCGCATCCGGTGCCGCAGCTCTTCCGTAGGGCTGATTTTCTGAGTATCCACACTAGCGTGGTCTAGCATTTCCTCGTCCTGAATTCAAACTAGGGGGCCTAAAGAGAGCCCTTTAGGCGGCTTTTATTAAGCTTTGACACCCTGATGAATCCCATTATACCCATACGATTGAGGGCATAACATGGGCGGTGGGGTCCGGGCTTGCATCAATCGGAGTCAAGACCTCAGGGGATGCGTGAGAAGCCATCCTTTCGTCATTGCGAGCGAAGCGAAGCAATCTAGCCCCTCTGGGATTGCTTCGTCGTCCCGATTACCTCGGGACTTCTCGCAATGACATCTCACACGCCCTCTTAGGGATTCCAGTTCTGATCGTAGAACAGTCCGCGGAGGGTACGATTCTTTAGGGCGGCCGTAATCCGCCCCCGGTTGGCGGCAACGTAAGTGCCGGTGGCTAGCACGGTTAAAAACAGACACAAGGCGATCTGAGCGGTGTCCCGAGTGGTTGCCACGGCCAGGATATTGAAGACTATAAAGCCTATTCCTACGCCGGTAACCACGTTCCGGGTTAACAGCGTTGCGATCAGAGTGGGCACCAGCGAGATCAGGGTTAGGATGGGAAGAATCGCCAGAGAGATACCCAGGATGGTAGCCACTCCCTTTCCTCCCCGGAAACCAAGCAGCACCGGCCAGTTGTGCCCCAAAACCACCAGGGTGGCGGTAAGAAACACGGTCCATTGGGGAGCCCCCAGCCACTGAGGAAGAAAGACGGCCAGAGCACCCTTTAACGAATCCACCGAGAGCACCAGCAAGGAGCCCAGCACCCCCACCTGATGGTAGGTGTTGAGCGCGCCGACGTTTTTGCTGCCCAGCTCTCGGATGTCTTCGCCGCGCAGAAACTTAACAACCAGGTATGCCGTCGGTACGGAGCCCAGCAAATAAGAGCCCATGCCTAACCCAATGGCACTCAACCAATCCAAGCGCAAATCCTCCATCCCTCTCCGGGCGCCGCGACTAAAGTCACGCCATCAATATTAGTCAACAATCTTAGTAAACAATCGGGGCTGCTGGCAACGGCGTCCCCGGTTCTATAGCAAACCCGAGTCGGGCTTTACATGGACAGCCATGCCAACCCATAAGGGGTTTGCTTCGGTTTTAGTCCAGGTCCAGAAGACCGGCCCCCGGAAGCTAGGCCAATAGATGCCCGAATTCCGGGTCTTGGGCCTGGCTGAAAGACCACGGCCAGCGCGATTTGGGTTAAACTATAATCTATAGAATTGAGGGCAAGAGGCCCATTGGGCCACCTCTTACTCTGAAAAAAGGATGAGGATGTGGAAGAGTTAAAGCAGGCATTGGCAAGTTTAATCCAGCGCATCAGTTCGGTCGTGGAGCGTCTTTGACTTAGCCGACAAAAAAGCCATCATCGTTCGTATGGAACAGGAGGCAGCCCAACCCGGGTATTGGGATGAGCCCAGGGAGGCCCAGAAGAAAATGCAGCAGTTGGGCCGGCTGAAGGATTCGGTCGAGCTGTGGCAAGGCCTCCAGTCCCAGGCGGGGTCCCTGCTGGAATTGACCGAGTTGGCGCTGTCGGAAGGAGACGATTCTCTCCAAGATCAGCTACAGGAAGAGGTCGAGCAAATCAGTAAATCCCTTGCCCGCGAGGAGATCAATCTTACTCTTTCCGGTCCCTACGACGACCGTTCCGCCATCGTCACCATCTACGCCGGGGCCGGTGGCACCGATTCACAAGACTGGGCCGAGATGTTGCTGGGGATGTATGCCGGCTGGGGAGAGGCCCAACGCAGGCCAACGCAGATTATGGACCTGTCCTACGGTGAAGAGGCGGGATTACGCAGCGCCACCCTGGAGGTGGGTGGACCCCATGCCTACGGCTATCTCAGCGCCGAACGGGGAGTGCATCGTTTGGTTCGCCTGTCACCTTATGACCCAAATCACCTGCGGCACACCTCCTTCGCCCAGGTGGAGGTGATTCCCGTGGCCGGAGAGGAGGAGACGGAGATCACCGTTCGTTCGGAGGACATCAAGCTGGATACCTTTCGGTCCAGCGGTCCGGGCGGACAAAACGTGCAGAAGGTTGCCTCGGCGGTTCGCCTCACCCACGGTCCCACCGGCATCGTAGTTGCCTGTCAGACCGAACGGTCCCAGCACCAAAATCGGGAGAACGCCATGCGGATTTTGCTGGCCCGGTTGCTGGCACGGCAGAACCAGCAGCGAGCCGAGGAGATGGCCAAGCTAAGGGGTCAGCGGGTCTCGGCTGAGTGGGGCAACCAGATTCGCAGCTATGTCCTTCACCCCTATAAGTCGGTAAAGGACCACCGCACCGGTTACCAGAGCACCAATCCGGATGCCGTTCTTGAGGGGGACATAAGCGGGTTTATTGAGGCCTATCTAATGTCTCAAGTCGGGGAAAAGAATGGCTAGCGCTGAGCCGCTTTGGCGGCCCCGTTTGTTGGGACTTCCCGGCGGGACTGGTTGCTGAACTCGGACCGAAAGCGGCTTAAGAGCAGGAACCCAGCATGTGCCCCATCTTCGCCCTTTTCGTTCGCAGATAACGGAGATTCTCGTCGTTGGGGGGCACTTCAATCTCCACCCGGTCCACGATCTCCAAACCCAATCCGGTAAGCCCCACAACCTTTTTGGGGTTGTTGGTCAGTAGCCGGATCTTCTTGATACCCAAATCCAGCAGCATTTGAGCGCCTATGTCGTAATGGCGCAGATCAGCATCGAATCCCAGCTCGTTGTTGGCCTCTATGGTGTCCAGGCCGGTATCCTGGAGGGAATAGGCTTTGATCTTGTTGTGCAGGCCTATGCCGCGTCCTTCCTGACGCATGTAGAGAAAGGCCCCGGTGCCCTCCTGGCCCAGGGTTTGCAGCGCCAATTCAATTTGCTCCCCGCAGTCGCACCGCAGGCTGCCGAAGACATCGCCGGTAAGGCATTCGCTGTGGATACGGGTCAACACCGGTTGGTCCCCGTTCCATTCGCCTATCGTCAGGGCGATGTGCTCTCCCGGGTCCACCGCGCTGCGGTAGGCGTATATGCTGAACTCACCGTACTTGGAGGGCAAACGGGCTTCAGCCACCCTTTCGATCAAGGTTTCATGGCGGCGCCGATGGGCGATAAGCTGGGCAATGCTCAGGATTTTTAGCCCATGCCGCTGGGCAAATACTTCCAAGTCCGGCATCCGTGCCATGTCGCCGTCGTCTTTCATAATTTCGCAGACCACGCCGGCCGGGTATAAACCGGCAATGTTGCACAGGTCGACAATGGCTTCGGTATGCCCGGCCCGCCTCAACACCCCGCCGGGCTGGTAGCGCAGTGGGAACAGGTGCCCAGGCCGGGCGAAGTCCTCCGGTCCAGCCTTGGGGTCAATCATAGCCCTGATGGTTGCGGCCCGGTCGAATGCAGAGATTCCCGTGGTGGTCCCGACTTTGTAGTCTAGGGAAATGGTGAATGCGGTAGGCAGTTGAGCCGGAGTGTGCTCGCTGGTCACCATCGGAATCCGCAGCTGATTAAGCCGCTCCTCGGTGATGGGCATGCAGAGCAGGCCCTTGGCATAGGTAACCATGAAATTGACCGCATCCGGAGTAACCTTTTCTGCGGGTAGGACCAGGTCCCCTTCGTTCTCCCGCCTTTCGTCATCGACCACGATAACGAATTTACCGGCCTGGAGATCTGCTATGGCCTCTTCCACGCTGCATAGAGCCATACGGTAACTTACTCTCCGGAATCAGTTTTTGCTGACTGTCTTATCGGGCCATCAGGTTTTCCACGTATTTTGCCACTATGTCCACCTCCAGATTCACGCGGCCACCCTTAGCCTGACTCTGGAGGTTGGTGTTTGCCAGGGTGTATGGTATCACAGACAGGGTGAAGGATGAACCTCCCACTTTTACCACAGTCAAACTTATACCGTCAACTGCCACAAATCCCTTCTCCACGATGTATCGCATGAGCCGTTTGGGGCTGGCGACGCGGAAAATTACGCAATCTCCCTCCGGCTTCAAAGAAGTAATTCTACCGGTCGCGTCCACATGGCCCTGGACTATGTGACCACCCAGCCGGTCGCTCACCGCCAGAGGCCGCTCCAAGTTGACTTGCCTGCCGGGTACCCAGCTGCCAAAGGAAGTGCGTTTCAGCGTCTCCGGCGCCAACTCCACCGAGAAACGTGAAGGTTCGAAGTCTACCACCGTCAAGCAGGCGCCATTTACCGCAATGCTGTCGCCCAGCTTCACATCTTCCAAGACCTTGCCAGCAGCGATGGTAAGCCGTTGCCCCTCCAACCCGGTGACGGTTCCAACCTCTTCGATGATACCGGTGAACATGCTAGCTCCTATTAGCTTCTAGGGACCGGATAGCCCGGGACTGGATAGCCAATGATTAACCAGTCTTCGCCGATCTGCTCTAAGCGAGTCCGCTCCAGCTGACAGCTCTGGGACATGGTTGGAGCCCCGGTGCCGCCAACCGGCGTCGGTGCCGCCTCTCCGCCGATAATCTTGGGAGCGATGAAGGCATAAACTTTGTCCACCAGCCCGGCGTCGAACAGGGAACCGAGGACGATGCCGCCGCCTTCAACCAGCAGGTTAACCACATCTCTTCGGCCCAACTCTGCCATAGTCTCAGGCAAATCGACTCTCCCTTGCTCGGTTAGCGGCACCTGTAAGACCTGGGCGCCCCGGTCCGCGAGTTCAGCGACCCTGGCTGGGGACGCACTTTCGGAAGTCACTATCAGGGTATTGCCCGGCTCCCTGAGCATCTTGGCGTCCGATGGCGTGCGGCACTGGCTGTCCAGCACCACTCTCAAGGGCTGGCGCAGCAGAGGCGAGCCCCCCTCGTCCCGCACCGTGAGCAGGGGATCATCAGCCAGCACAGTATTGATTCCCACCAGAACGGCATCGCATTCCCGTCGCATTTCTTGAACCACCCGACGGGACGCCGCTCCGGTTACCCATTTGGAATCGCCCGTATGGGTGGCTATTTTGCCGTCCAGGCTCATGGCGAATTTGGCAGTGAGGAAGGGCATCCCGCTCTGAATGTGCTTGGCAAACCCCTCGCACAGCTCTCGGGCCCCCTGGGTATCCTCCACCACCACCTGGATGCCGGCGGCCTGCAGTTGAGTGCAGCCGCGTCCCGCTACCTGGGGGTTGGGGTCAATGACCGCCAGGTGCACCGTCTTCACCCCGGCGGCGATGATGGCTTCGGTGCAAGGAGGGGTCCGGCCGAAGTGGCAGCAGGGCTCCAAGGTGGTGTAAAGCTCGGCGCCTTGCGCAGCGCCACCGGCTTGCTCCAAAGCGCCGATTTCGGCGTGCCGCTGGCCCGGCGGTAACGTGAAGCCCTCACCGATGACCGCGCCTTCCTTGACAATCACCGCACCCACCGCCGGATTGGGGCTGGTGGTCCCCAGCGCCTGCCGGCCCAGAGCGAGGGCTCTTTGCATTGGGGTGACCAGGGGATCAGCGCTTATTTGTTTCAACGTTCCCAAGATTACCGGTTCTCAAGATTGCCGAATGGGGTACTGGCGTTCGGACAAGGGTGTGGTGATGGAGAATTCGGGTTCAGCCGCTTTTATCGAAGTCCTGGTGAAAGCGGCTGGGAGTGGGCAGGGTCTGACCCTGGTATTTACTCCCCAAAGATTCGGAGCCGTAAATCCGCTCCGCCGCGGTGGTCAGCTTCAGGAAGGATATTTGACCAATTTTCATGCCGTAATAGAGGGTTATGGGCAGCCGGGCCAGGTTGCTCAGCTCAAGGGTCAGGTGGCCCTTCCAGCCCGGGTCCACGAACCCGGCTGTGGAATGAATGACCAGCCCCAATCGTCCCAGGGAGCTTTTCCCTTCCAGCCGGGCCACCAGGTCATCCGGGAGCTCGATATGCTCGACGGTACTGCCCAGGACGAACTCGCCGGGATGCAGTATGAACGGGCTGTCCCCGGGGATTGCAACGATTTCAGTCAGGTTGTCCAGGCTTTCCTTGACATCGATATAGGGCTGCCGGGAGTTGGTGAAAATCAATATCTGGCGGTCCAGATGCAAGTCAATGCTGGCCGGTTGAATATCCTGGGGATCCAGGGGGGATACGACCACCCGGCCCTGTTCCAGTTGTTGCTTTATGGATTTATCACTAAGTACCATGTCGCCCCAGTGATATTATTGGCATGCTTGATATCACTAAAGGAATTCTAGCAACCCAGTCCCAAGCCCGCAACCGGCCCCAGAAAATGAATCGGGCCGGGCTTTAGATGCAGCCCGGCCCGGTCCCTGGCCGTGAAACCTTCCCCGGAGGTTTGGGAAGGATTGGGAAGATTACTGAATGGCGTACCGGGCCTGGAGGGTGATCACCACATCCAGCTCTCCGGTCAATATCGGTGTTTCCACCGCGGCCGCTATGCCGTCAAAACGCTGGGCGGAGGCCATGGTAAGGGTTTTGGGCGCCGAGCGGCTGACCTCGGAGATGAACACCGGTTTTCCCAGCACGACTCCGGTCAGGTCCGCTATTTGATTGGCTTTGGTCATCAAGTCAGCCGCCGCAGCTTCTCTGGCTTCTATTTCCAGGGCTTGGGTGTCCTCGATGGAGAAGCTGACGCCCTGGAAGCGGATCAAATCGCCGCCCACGGCCGTTACCCCGTCTATGAGGGAGCCGACCGCATCCAGGTCCCGCACTTGCACCGAGAGCTGGTTGGTGACCTGATAACCAATGATTACCCGCTCTCTGTCCTTAAAACAGTCGGTGTTGTCCGGGCCAAGACATCGGTTTACCTCCCGGCTGGTGTACCTGGGAGAGATGTTGAAATGCCGGGTCTGGATGTCCTTCTCCGCGATTCCTCTGCCCAGCAGTAAATTCACTACTTGGTCCATCGCGCCGGCTGCCCGGTCCCGGGCCTCAGCCACTGAGCCGGCAAAGGCCTCCACACCCAAGCTGAGGACCGCCAGGTCCGGCGCGGCACTGGCCTTGCCGCTTCCGGTGACGCTGATGCCGGTTTGGGCGTCTCCCACCACTGCGACAACGCTGCCCGTGAAGCTGCCTGGGAGTCCGCTGCTGCCGCGCGCTGGTGCAACATCGCCTGGCTGATTAGTCTGGTTAGTCGGGATGCTGGGGTTACTTGGGGCGGCTTCCACAACCCCGGAATCGGGTGGCCGCGCCTGCACAGCCTCGGCTTCCGGCGATGCCACCGGCGTTTGGGAAACGCAGGCCACCAGAAATAGGATGCTGGATAAGATGGCGATAAAGGTTATGATGCCCCCGCGACGATTGAAAATGCTCTTCATAAGTTCTCCTTTCTAAGTCTCTTTAATGAGTTCTGGTCTGTCAGTTAAGACGCGATTAACCGGGAAAAAGTTCCCGGCTAGGCATCGGATTGGGTGCGGTTTCGCCGCCAGCGGAAGAATAACCCCCCTAGAAAGGCCAGGGTCAGGGCGGCGAACATCGTTTCCAGCGCCTTCCACCAGGCGGGGGAGGACGGCGCCGAATATTTCTCCGCTGGAAAGCTGAGATTCTCCTTGGGGGTTTCCGCCTCCGCCGTCAGGTTTTGAGCCGAATCCGCTGGCGCTACCGGTACTTTCTCCGCTGCCGGTGCCGGGGGAGATTCTTCCGGGACGGGGGCGCCATCATCGCTTGTGGTTCCGGAAAAAGCGGCGGCCTTTTTGGCAGCCGGGCCACCGTCGATGTCGGCGGCAGCCTCTTCGCCAGCCGGGCCAGATTTGGTGGCGGGCGGCCCTTTCGGCAGCTGGGCCCGAGTCGCTTGCAACGACGCCTTGCGACTCAGTCATTGCCATCTCTGGCGCGGGGCCAGCCGGTTCCGCCAGACTTTTCGCGGCCCTGAGTGTTTCACCGATCTCAGTCGCAGCTTCGGGAGTGGGCGCCGGTTTGGCACGCAAGGCATGCAGGGAGGGTGTCGCCGCCTGGGATTCAGGTGGGGATTCCGCTGGGGCTGCCGCCTGGTCTGCCATCTCAGGCACTGCAACCTGGGCTTCAACCTGAGCCTCTTGGGCCACCGGGACGTCTCCGGGATCCGCCGTCGCTGCCGTTTCTTGGAAAGATGCCGGGCTCGCCAGTCCGGCGGCCTCAGCCGAAAGCATTAGCGCCAGGGCCAAGCCCGCCAGGGAGGCCGCGCTGCCATATGCCCAGCCCGGCAGTTTCATCACCAAGGGAGTCGGCTGCCGAATTAACTCAGCGGGATAGTCCGGGGACGGCGCCGTGGGCAGGGTAAAGCTGCGCGGCAGCGGCAGGTCCGGCAGGCTTTGTAGCGCCGAGACAGTTGCCTGCAGCGTATTCAGCTCCTCCCGGCAAGCCGGGCAGTCGGCCAGCCGGCGGGCGACCAGCTCTTGATGACGTTGGTCCAGCCTGCCGTCCAGGTATTCTGAGAGGATTTCCGGTCTCAGGTGCCTATGTCTGTTAAAAATACCCATAGCCTTAATTATCCTGACGGAATCTAGAGGGCAAAAGTTCCCCAGTGGCTCGAAGATAGTCCCTCAGCGC
>JADFQT010000265.1 GCA_022561675.1 Chloroflexota bacterium | reverse complement strand
GCCCAGCCACACCGCCACGGGCACCGATTTGGCCCAGGTAGCCCAGAGCTGCGGAATTAAGCACACGGCCACGGTAACCGACCTGGAGGAGTTGGAATCGGTATTCCAGGCAGCTCTGGCACAGGAGGGCCCCTGGTTCATTGTGGCAAAAATTCAAGAGACAGGGTACATGCCCGTAGCCCCTGTTGAACCGGAGTTCACCCTTTACCGGTTCCGCAACTCATTTATATAAGCCGCAGCGCTCAGCACCGGCCCAAAAAGAACCACCAGGATTCGAGCCTTTACTGTCACTTGAAAATATAGCTAAACACGCTCGAAGGAACCACCGTTTGGGAAAACCCTCCTGCCTTTAATTCCACATGCCATTAAAATGAAAAACCCGGACGCCTCAGAACTAAGGCATCCGGGAATTTTAGGCTGGTTCGGGCAGCTTAAAGCTTAGCCTACTCCGGCAACGGCCTTAACATGCTGCTGGAAGAAGCTAACCGTTCGGGCCCAGGCATCGGCTGCCGAAGCCTCATGGTAGCTGGCACGCTCGTCGCAGTTAAATCCATGACCGGCATCCGGGTAGGACTTGAAGTCGTAGGTCACGCCGGCCTCCTTGAGCTTGGCCTCGATAGTGGCCACATCGGCTGGGGAAGGATTCTCATCCTTGCCACCGAAGTTGCCCATGAGCGGGATCTTGATCTGGCTGGTCAAATCAATGGGGGCCGGACCGTCTCCGAAGGGGACCAACACCCGGCCGGGGTAGTAAGCCACGGCGGCGCTGAGGCCCGGGCAGCTGGTAGCGGCCAAGTAGGTGATGCGTCCACCGACGCAGAAACCAACGATGCCGATGGGCTGGCCGTTGGTCCGGCGGAACTGCTCCGACTGAGTCCAGATAACTACCTGGTTGATATCCTCAATTATGTCCTCGTCCCTCAAGGCTCCCATGTAGCGGTTGCGCGTCGGCACATCGTCGTCGCCGTAGCCCAGCTTAGGGTTGGGATGCTCCCGATGGAATAGGGCCGGCGCGATCGCCACATAGCCCGCTTCGGCCAATCGGTCGCATACCTTCTCGATGTGCCGGTTGACGCCAAAGGCTTCCTGGGCGACTATGATAGACGGCCAACTGGTCCCAGCGCTGGGCGGGGGATGGCTGACGTACAAGAACATATCCTGGCTTTCGGCGCCCGCAGACTCATCATAAGACTGCCCCGGTTGATCATCGGGTTTCGCACCTGCAAACCGCAGATTCTCCCAGAATGACGGCATAACTCTCCTCCCGTTTGAAAGAATATAGAGGTTTTCCTGCTTACCTAGAGCCCGCTGGCGCCGGCCCGCCACAAGAGAGGAACCCTTGTTACCGACAGGGCAGAGTCCGGCGATTGACAGGGTAGAAGCGCCCCTCCGGGTTGCGCTGGGCAGATTCTAGCAAACCTGAAGCAAACACACAAGCTGCAAGCGGTCCCGGCGGGTCCCTCGCAGCCCGTTGGCTGAAATACCACGCCGGATGCTATATTGCAGGGGGTGCCCGGATTGATCCCGGTGACGGGCGAATGGGCGATTCAAAATCCCATACCCAGCCCGGGGGTTAGAATAAAGCGCACGCGGGTCGCCGGGTGACATTGCCGCTGCAGGAGATACATGATGGCTAAATTGGGGTTTATTGGCTTGGGCACCATGGGAGGCCCAATGGTTCAGCGGCTGCTGGATGCCGGGCATCAGGTGACGGGATTTAATCGCACCCGCTCCCGGGCCCAATGGCTGGTGGATTTGGGGATGGATTGGGCGGATTCCCCCAGGGTAGCGTCCCAATCCGCCGAGGTGACATTTACCATGGTGCGGGACACCGAGGCGTTGCAGGCTGTAGCCCAGGGACCTGATGGCCTGCTGGCGGGACTGGGTCCAGGCAAAATCTACGTGGAGATGAGCACAGTAAGTCCGGCGATCAGCCAGGAATTGGCCCAGCAGGTCGCTGCTAAGGGGGCCCGAATGCTGGATGCGCCGGTATCCGGCAGCGTCATTACCCTCAAGGCCGGTCAGTTGTCCATAATGGTCGGCGGCGACCGGGAGACTTATGAACAAGTCCGGCCGGTGTTGTTGAATATCGGTCCCACGGTCAACTACGTGGGAGGCAGCGGGTTGGCGGTGATGATGAAAATTGCGATCAACCTGAGTCTCCCGGTGCAGATCATGGCCCTCTGTGAAGGGCTCCTCCTGGCCGAGAAGAGCGGAATACCCAGGAAGGTGGCGCTGGAGGTGCTGCTCAACAGCGTGGTGGCCTCCCCGGCATTGAAGTATCGGGCCCCTTTGATCCTCGACCCGCCTCCCGAACCCCTGTTCGACGTAAACATGATTCAAAAGGACCTGCTCTTGGCCCTGGAGATGGGACAGCGGCTTGGTGTGCCGCTACCCACCAGCGCCACCACCAACCAATGGCTCAACGCCGCCCGGGGCATGAATCTGGCCGACCAGGATTTCGCGGTGCTATTTCAGGTGCTGGCTCGGCTATCTGGAATTGAGGAATGACGCCGCCGTGCTTTTGATGACCCGGCCGGCAGGAAGTCTATCGATGATCTGACACCAGAACACAGGCCACGTACTTTTGCGCCGGTGACTCGCGGGTTCATTCGGAGCTATTACCCGAAGGACAAACTCGTGCAATTCCCAGCCAGACGACTGTTTAGCGAAAATTATAGGTCGTTATACTAAGCGGCAACCCCCAGAGCCCCGACCCAAGGGGCGCTGGAAGGGAACGCGGAATGAACGTTCAAGAGCTGTACGACGATCTCACCAGAGACGCAGGCCTAAAATTAATATCGGCCACCAGCATCGAGCGTTTCATACGAGCCCCGATCAACTTCTGGTGCGAGGTGAATGCTCCAACAGCAGAAAAGGAGACGCTGGACCCCTATCGCCAGCGTCTCTTCAGCCAGGGCAATGCCTACCAGAAACAGATCATCCAAGAATCCTATCCCGGGATGGTCCAGGTACCTTACCTTAGCGAAGAGGAAGGCTTGATGCGGACCCTGGAGCTGATGGCGCAGGGGGCCCCGGCCATCAGCAACATGCCGTTGCTTTCCCGACCAGACGGAATAGCAGGCCGGCCGGATGTGCTGGTGCGGGACGACAGCCAGGATTCCAACCTGGGACCCTTCGGGTATCAGGTGGTCGAAATCAAGGCCGTCGGGAAGATAACCCGGGGTCACATATTGCAGGCGGCGGTGTATAACCGGCTGCTGGGCCGGGCGCTGGGACATGAACCCCTGGAATTCTATCTGCTGAACCAGGAAGGCACCCGGCAGGCGTTTCGGATGGCCGAGGTTTCAGCCCATCTGGATTGGGCGCTGGATGAGATGCGGCGGATATTGGCAG
>JADFQT010000264.1 GCA_022561675.1 Chloroflexota bacterium | reverse complement strand
CCGCTAGGGTAAATCCCCCTATATCTCCCTTTTTCAAAGGGGGACTAAGGGGGATTTGAATCTCAAAATTTTAGAACTTCGTCAAGGATTTAGTTGTTTATCCCCTTTAGTTAACCCCGGGAGGTGATGCCCGTGCCCCAATCCATGAAAGCCGGCGAAGCAGTGGTAGAAATGCTTCGTCAAGAAGGAGTTACCCACATTTTTGGCATAGTCGGCTCATCCTTCTTGGACATCCTGGACCCATTGTACGACAGAGATGACATAGAATTTGTCGGCGTCCGGCACGAGCAGGGCGCCGCGCTGATGGCCGACGGCTTCAGCCGGATCACCGGAGCCCCTTCGGTATGCCTGGTGACCAACGGACCAGGGGTATTGAACCTTACCTACGGCATCGCTGCTGCCTACGTAGCCCACTCGCCGGTGGTGGTGCTGGCTCCGTCCGCCTCCCGGGACCACCAGTATCGGGACTCCACCCAGGAATTTGACCAGGTATCACTGTTTCGACCGATAACCAAGGCCAGCTTCACGATCAACAAGGTGGAGCGACTACCCGATGCCCTGCGGCAGGCCTTCCGGGTGGCCACTTCCGGACAAATGGGTCCGGTGCTGCTGGACATTCCCCGCGACTTGATGCCGGGCAGCGACCTGGAGTTGGACCTGCTGCCGCCGGAGGCCTACCGCACCGGGCAGACCCGGTCCCGAGGGGACCGCAACCTGGTGGATAAGGCAGCTCGGGTTCTGCTTGCGGCCCAGCGACCGGTGATAATAGCCGGCGGTGGAATTCAGTTCAGTATGGCCTCCGAAGAGGTGACCCAGCTTGCGGACACCCTGGGGGCGGCGATTGTTACTACCTACGGTAGAGCTGACGCTGTGCCCAGCGGACACCCCAAGTTCCTGGGGCACCTGGGGCGTTTGGGCTCGCCGGAGGGGATTGAAGCCATCCGGCGGGCGGACGTCATCCTGGCCGCCGGCACTGGGCTAGGCCAGTCAACGACCTTCTTCGACCACCGGTTCATTCCGGCCGACGCCTCCATCGTTCAGATAGACATCGAACCACGGGAGATCGGCCGCCACTATCCGGTTTCGGTCGGCATAGAGGGGGACGCCCGGGCGGTGTTGGAGGACCTGATTGCCCGAGTGCGGGAGACGGAGCCGAGACCGAATCAGGAGTGGGTAGCGGAAATAGCGGATTGGAAAGCGCGGCGGTCGGAGAGGCTGGCGGCGGAGGAGAGGCTGTCCAGCATGCCCATGAAGCCGCAACGAGTCTACGCGGAGCTCCGTAAGGTGATGCCCCGGGACGCTATCGTATGCCTGGACGCCGGTCTGGCCCCTAATTTCGGCCAGGACCGGCTGGATTTCGCCCAGCCTCGCAGCTTGATCATGCCCCAAGACCTGGGAGGCCTGGGGTTCAGCTTTCCCGAGTCTCTGGGCGCCAGCTTCGCCGCGCCGGACCGGACCGTGGTGAACTTCAATGGAGACGGGGGCTTTCTTTTCAACGCCCAGGAATTTGAAACCGCGGTTCGCTACGGCCTCAAATGCATCTCTGTGGTGCTCAATAACAACTGCTGGGGCTCGGAGAAGGCCTACCAACGCTACGCTTTCAATGAGCGGTACGTGGGAGCGGATACGGTAAACCCTCGTTATGACAAGTACGCCGAGCTGTTCGGCGGCAACGGTTTCTACGTGGAAAATCCGGGAGACATTGGGGATGTGTTCCTGGCGGCGCTTAAAGCCGAAGGCCCCAGCATCATAGAAATCCCCATCGATCCGGACGAGATGCCCCGTCCGGCGCGGCTGGCGGAGGTTCAGGCCTCGAATTAGACGGAGTTCAAAAAGCTGGTTTCTCCTCTTTGGCAAAGCTGACAAACGTAAGTATCGTAGCTGAAGACCCAGATGGCTATGTCATTTCGAGAGAGCGAAGCGACCGAGGAATCTAAGATTCCTCGCCTCCACTACGTTCCTGCTCGGAATGACATCATTCTTCATGTTAAGGTGTATCCGCAAGGGTCAATATTTTGTTTGTCAGCCCGGATCAAGGGGAGGGACAATTTAACCCCTTCCTAAACCCCAGGGGCCTGAAACAAGCCCATATTGCTTAGCCCTTGGCCCACAGCCGCAGGTACACCCCCCGGAAGAACCGTACAGGATGAACAGTGACAGAAGCAATTAAGCCCGAAGATATTAGGCCCAAAGAAGTGGATATTTCCGGAGAGCAGGTAATTATCCTGTGGGACGATGGTCACCGGAGCATTTATCCCCACCGCCTGCTGCGGCTCCGCTGCCAGTGTGCCAGCTGCGTGGAGGAGATGAGCGGCCGGCAGCGGCTGGACCCGGACCAGGTTGCAGAGGATGTGAAGGCCGTGGACCAGATGCAGGTGGGCAGCTACGCCCTCCAGTTCCTCTGGAGCGACACCCACTATACCGGCATCTACACCTTCAAGTTTCTCCGCTCCATCTGTACCTGCATCCCCTGCAATCAGGCCCGCGCGGCGGCGCAAGAGGCTCGGGGATAAAGCAACCGCCCTAAGGTTCGGAAGTCGACTCGGCAGCGGGTTCAGCCGGAGTTTCCAGATCGTAGGACCGCATCGGCTTGGTCGCGCGTTTTAACTTGGGAGCGGTGAAAGTATTGGACTTGAAGGAGAAGGTGGAAAGCTGGCGCTTTGCGGGCTCTTGACAAGATGTGCACGGAGCCGAATCTTGGGATTGACTCGCGGGTCGCAGGACCTCAAACTCCTGCTTACAGTTGGCGCAATAGTATTCGTAGATGGGCATGGATACCTCCCGACAAACTGCATATATTCTACCGCCCGTCTGCTGTCTTTGCCAGCGAAGCCACGCTGCCAGAATGGGAATATGGCTGCGTTTAATATGTTCCTCCCCTTGACAAGGGTATGTTAATTTTGGCGCCCGCGAACACACCTTCGCCTGAAGAATGATGTCATTCCGAGCCGGAACGTCGTGGAGGAGAGGAATCTAAGATTTCTCGGTCGCTTCGCTCCCTCGAAATGACATGAGGATCTGGGTCTTCAGCTACAATACATACCTCTGTCAGCCATCAATTGGGAGGGGGCTCTCGCCCTCGGGATCGGAAGCAGTCAAAGCAAGGAGGTGATTAAATTATTCCTCACGGGTCAGTAAGTCTTTCTTCGGCCTAGGTCTCCCCGGCCCGGCGCCGGTCGGCGTGCCAGTCGTCGGGACTGGGACCCCGGTCGATGATGACGTCGATGACCGCGGGCAGCCCGGAGGCCTGGGCTTGGCGGATGGCGTCGGGCAGGTCTCGGGAATCGTTCACCTGAACCCCAAAAGCGCCGAACCCTCGGGCTACCGCCGCATTATCGGTTTCGATAAACTCCGACGCGATC
>JADFQT010000263.1 GCA_022561675.1 Chloroflexota bacterium | reverse complement strand
ATGCCGCCCCACGGACGATGAGGAGTTTTCCGGCATGTGGGGCCTGCTTGCCGCCGGGCCATGCCGTTTTGGTGAGTACCACCCCTACCGGTGTGTAGGTTGAGAAGTGGGCGGGAATCTGTCAGTAAGATGAGGAATGAAGCAGTTAACGATGGGGCGTCGCCTGGGAACTGAAAGAGTCTGACCGGCGAGGCTAATTGTGCGGCCAGTTCATGCTGCAAGATTCAGGCCTTTCCTAAGAAACTGTAGCATGCCCGTTGAGACCGCAGAAAAATTAAATCTGATCATCACTCGGTGTTCTCTGCGAGCTCTGCGGTGAAATTTGATAGACGGTCTAGATCGCAGTTGCTGCTTACCCACAGACCTCAGGAGACAAACGCCTCCCTGTAAGACGTTTTTATGAAGACCTTCGTAATCGTCAAGACCCATGAGCTGGCACTGAAGGGCAAAAACCGTCCGTGGTTCATGCGCCATCTGGTGAACAATCTGCGCAAGGCTACCAAAGGAACTGGGGTTCAATCCGTGTGGCAGGCTCACCTGCTGGTTGGCTTGACCCTGGCCGACGAGGCCGACTGGCCTGCCGTTCGGGACCGGGTGAAACAGTGTTTCGGCGTGGCCAAGTTTTTCAAGGCTTACGATATTCCCCTCGACCTGGGCAAAGTAAAAGAAGCGCTGCCGCCTTTGCTGGAAGGGAGGAGCTTTGAATCATTCCGGATCACGGCCAGCCGGGCGGACAAGCGTTTTCCCATCAAGTCCGATGAGATTTGCCGCGAGCTAGGGACCTACGTCAAGGACCTCACAGGGGCCAGAGTGGACTTGAGCAAGCCAGACCTACAAATTTTCCTGGACGTGCTGCCATCGGGGATCTTACTTTACTTTGAAGAGGTGCGCGGCTATGGGGGACTGCCGGTGGGCGTGAGCGGGAATGTGATGGTCATGCTCTCTGGGGGCATCGACTCGCCGGTGGCCGCCTGGCAGATGATGAAGCGTGGCTGCCGAGCGAATTTCGTCCACTTTCATAGCTATCCCCTGGTGGACAAGTCTTCTATTGAAAAATCAGCGGAGCTGGCTCAGCACCTGACCCGGCACCAGTACGGCTGCAAATTATTTCTGGCGCCCCTGGCGGACGCTCAAAAGCAGATTATTGTGTCAACACCACCCGCTTACCGGGTCATACTATACCGCCGGTTCATGGTACGGATAACTGAGGCCCTGGCCCGCCGCCATGGCGCCAAGGCCATCGTGACCGGCGAAAGCTGCGGACAGGTTAGTTCCCAGACCCTGGAAAACATCTCTGTCATCGACCAAGCGGCCGACATGCCCATACTGCGGCCCCTCATCGGCTTTAATAAAGAGGAAATCGTCGACTTGGCTCGCACAATAGAAACCTACCCAATATCGATACAACCCGACCAGGATTGCTGCAGCCTGTTCGTGCCCCGGCACCCGGAAACCCGCGCCGCGTTGGAAGCTGTGTTGCGGATGGAAGCCGGTCTCCCGGTAGACGAGCTGGTCCGCGATGCCGTGGTTAACACGGAGACGCGAGAGTTCGCATTCGAGGGGTTGGTGGAGCAAACCCGCTGAGGCTCGATGAAATCGGCACTCGACCCCGTCGGCACGCCCAGAGTTACGGACGTATTGGAATCGAATGCTCAGCGGCCCCGGTGATCTCTGTGGTTGGACCGGGGCTCTGAGTCATACGGGGTGGTAGTTCTGATACCAACCTGGGGTGTTGAGAGCTAATGGCGGAGATTCCTGGCTCGGAAATTGAAGTGAATCTTCCAGACGTTTCAACCGCCCAGCGACGGCGCTTGCTGGAGGACTTGCTCCGTGGAGTGTCCAGAACCTTTTACCTAACCATCAGAGTGCTCCCAGCCAGCCTACGTCAGCCCGTGGGCCTGGCTTACTTGCTGGCAAGGGCTGCCGACACTATCGCTGATACCAGGCTCGTGTCCCCGGGTCAGCGCCTGACTCACCTGCTATCTCTCAGGGACCAGGTCAAGGGCCCGGCCGCATTGGAGCCTTTGCAGCGAATTCAGCAGGGTCTGACCGACCAGCAATCATTACCCGAGGAGCGAACCCTGCTGGCCTCCCTTCCCGCATTGTGTTCGCTACTGGAAAAGTCGCCTGAGCCCGACCGCTCACTAGTCCGATGGGTAGTGGAGACCCTCACCTTGGGCATGGAGGCTGACTTGACCGCGTTCCCCCCGGAGGACTCAGGGCTGCTGGCGTCCCTGGAGCACGCCGCAGATCTGGATTTTTACGCTTACCAGGTGGCCGGCTGCGTGGGCGAGTTCTGGACGAAGATAACCATGGCCCACCAGCCGGCGCTTAAGGGATGGGATGGAGAACACATGTCCAAGACCGGCGTGGCGTTTGGCAAGGCCCTGCAGTTGACCAATGTGCTTCGCGATGTGCCCAAGGACCTACGTATAGGGCGTTGCTATTTTCCCAGGGCTGACCTGGCAGGCATAGGGTTGTCGCCGGAGGATTTGTTGGACCCGGCAAAGGGTCCCGCAGCGAGGCCGGTGCTGGTGGCCTGGATTGGAACGGCCCTGGAGCATTACGCATCGGCTGAAGAATATCTGATTGCTATTCCCAGGCGCTGCCTACGACTCCGGCTGGCCGTCCTATGGCCCATCCTGATCGGGCTGGCAACCCTGGCGCGCCTGGCGACCAACGGCTCCTGGCTGGACCCTGCCCACCCTTCCCGGGTCAGCCGGGGATGGGTGTACCGCACCCTGGCGCTATCCGGGCCTTGCGCTTACTCGAACCGGCTGATGCGGGCGTGGATTGGCCGCCTTCGCCGGGACGTGGAATCAGCCATCTAAAGGTCTCAGATGCCGGCGGGACCCGGGTTGAGGTTCTCCGCCGCAGGCGGACGGCAGACTGCTTCCCAGTGGGCAATTTAGCGAGCCGTGACCAACCGTGGGTGACTTCGGTGGGGCCACGTAACTTGCCTTTTCTCTCTATCGAGGCTCCCTCCCCAGGCAAACCGATCTTAACCTAATTTGGCGGAGCACTTAGGCCTTGGCTTGGGACATGGGAAGAATGCGCACCCCGGCCCCCGGCTCTACCTCAAATAACACATTGTTGTCCCGGTCCAGCTCAATGCCGTTTGCTTTGGGAATCTCGAGTGTCCGCACCAGTTTGGCCCTCACCTTGCCGGTGCGCAGCTTGAAGTGGGTGTCGCACAGCGTGCTTAGACGAGTGAAAACATGGTCGGCGAAAGCGTAGGTGTGGGCTACCACCACGATGGTCCTGCCCCTGCTGCACTGGCGCCGGAGGGTGGTAAAGAAGCCCAGGACATCCGGTTCCTGGCTATCGCTGGCAAGGTTGGTGATGGCGTCCACGATTATGAACTTGTACCTCTTGGGCAAGCGGTCC
>JADFQT010000037.1 GCA_022561675.1 Chloroflexota bacterium | reverse complement strand
TGTGGCTTTATGTTGCAGTTCCACAGCGGTGTACTGGTCGCGAAAGTCGCTAAGGGCACCGCGCCAATCCATTTTTAAGGTCCCTTTCTTCTTGGGCGCTTTTCTCTCCAGCAGAAACGACACAAAATCGGCCACCTCCTGCTGCAAATCCGGGGGTAGCGCTTCGATCTTGGCAATCAAGTCTTCCATGATGCACCTCGGCTGTTCAAGCCCTTTACCTTTCCCTGAAACGATGGCCTCGGGCGCAGGTTCTTAGCGGCTCAACGGCTACCGCGCCAGCCCCGCCCGTTTCAACAAGTCGCCGTTTACGCGATCCTGTTCCGCGATAAACGCAGCGAACTCGACGGACGGCAGCACCTGGAGGTTGAAGCCGGCCTGCTTGAGGGGATCTTGAAAGATCGAGTCGTTGGCGGCTGTGGCGATAGCTTCATCGAGTTTGTCCCGGATAGCGTCCGGCAAGCCGGCGGGGGCGCCCACGGCCGTTCCTAAGCAGGCCGATGCGCCAGCGATGGCGATGAAACCGGAAGGTACCCTTAACGTTGGGCAGAAGGAGCTGTCGGTTTTCATTGGCTCTCCTCGGCTCGCCGGTAACCCCCAGATCTTTGTCCAGGGCACGGCGCCCATCGGCGAGTCCCTGCTGACCGTGAGCAGTGATTTGGAACCAGTGGGCATGCTGGCGGAGAGCTGGGAAGTGTCCGCGGATGGCCTGGTCTGGACCTTCCACCTGAATAAGGGAGTCCAGTTCCACAAGGGCTACGGGGAGATGACCGCCGAGGACGTCATCTGGAGCTTCGACGAGTTTTCGGAAAGCTCCAAACACCCCAGGGCCTCCAACATCAGGGGCGTCTGGAACAACCCTGAAGGCTCTACGGAAGCTCCTGACCCCTACACGGTGGTGGTGAACACGGGCCAACCCTGGTCCCAGGTCCCGATATGGGAGATGGTGACCAGCCCAGGGGGCTCCGCTACCTGGATCGTTAGTAAAAAGCAGGGTGAAGAGCTGGGCGTAGAGGAAGCCAGCGGCCAGATCGCGGCTACCGGCCCCTGGGACCTTGTGGAATTCAAGACAGCGGAGTTCTGGCGGATGGAGGCGGTGGAGGACCACTGGCGTAAGACCCCCCACTTCGCCGAGATGATCTTCTGGGAGATTCCCGAGGAGTCCTCCCGAATTGCCGGGTTCCAGACCGGAACCCTGGACACCACCCTCATAGCCTTCGACTCCATCCCAGTGATCGAGGCGGTGCCGGGTGCGCAGCTCATGTCCTTCCCCGGTGGTGGGGAGTCGGCCCTTACCTTCTACGGCCAGTACTATGTGGGGATCGGGACGCCCGACCAGCAACCCGGCTACGACCCCGAGTTGCCCTGGGTGGCGGCCAACCCGGACCTGGACTCTCCGGAGTGGGACCGGGCTAGGAAGGTGCGGGTGGCTCTGTCCATCGCCATCGACCGCCAGGCCATCGTGGATACCCTCTTGGGGGGGCGCGGGGGACCGGCAGTGCTGTGGGACTTTGGGCAGTACGAAGAAACCTGGCTGCCTCCGGAGATGCGGTGGAAGTTCGACCCCGAGCGGTCCAAGCGGCTGCTTAGCGAGGCGGGCTACCCGGATGGATTCAGCATCACCCTGACTCCCTCCCTGCGGGGCGCACCGGTGGAGGTGGAGGCCTGCGAGGTTATAGCCCAGATGTGGGCAGATATTGGCCTCGATGTCAAATTCCAGAATATCCCCTACTCCACCCTGCGGCCCAGCCTCATCGGACGGAACTATCAAGGCTCTACCTGTCACGCCGGGGGCATCCGGCTGGAGCCCGGGCAGGGATTCTCCGGCATGCTGTCTAAGCTGAATCACCAAGCCGTCTGGAACCGGGGCGTGGAGCACCCCTGGCTGGACGAGAAGGTGTCCCAGCATATGGCAACGATAAACCAGGCAGAGCGCCGTGAGTTGGGGATCGAGATTGCCACGTTTATGTTCGATAACGCCCTAACCGGCGTCGGGCTGTACAACTTCGACGTCGTATGGCCGGTGGGTCCCAATATTGAACCCTGGCTGGAAGGAGTCCGGTACCGGGATCTGCGCAACATCAACGGCTACGAGTACATTCGGCCGCGGGGGAAGTAGCCGGTGACCAAAATACCAAAGAGTCAGGTAGGCGGGGCATTGAAATAAGCTATGTGATGGCCATAACCGATTTTGGTTGTGGACGGGCGGAAGGGCTAGGGGGTGCTGCTGTCGGCCTTGCTGAGCGTGGTTGGTATAGGGATAGCGTGGGAGATGTTCGTCTATTGGCGGGCAGTCTCCCAGGTTACCCTGCCGTCCCTCTTCCTGATCGTCGCCGAGGCCCGAGTTGGTATCGACCCTTACTTGGAGTTTTACGACCAAGAGAGACCTCATTAGGCCCTGGGCTACCGCACCCCAGCTGAGGTGTACCAGCAGTGGAACCTGCGAAATGGGTGCTTAACTCGTCCTTGATGCCAGGCATTCCATCGGGCAGGGTGCCACCTAGTCCAGGGGCGGTAGACTCTCCTAGTTTGGCCCTCGGCCTGTCTTTAATGATGGGGCCACCTTAGAGATTTATGTATTCATAAGGTGATTGCGTATCTTATGCTCTTATCCAAAAGTCTTTTGAATTGAATATTGTTGTCTAATATCCCTTTGGGTAACACGGCGTACTCTTTCTTGACATGTCCTCTTGGAAAATATTTTAAAGGCTCCACACCCGCTTCTTTAAATACGCTCTCAAGGGTTTCTGGCGGGAGCCGAAGGGCAACCCCAAACTTTCCGAATGATATAAAAATATTCCCGTCTACATAACCAGCCACCGCGCCAAAGACATTTTTGAATTCCAGTTGACGGGTAGCCGCCAATCCTGGGCGAGCTTGCTTAAGTAATTTCATCAATTCGTCGAGATAGTTATTTTTCATTGCCTATTTTATTAAATCGACAACGCCAACTCCAAGAGCTTTGGCGATTTTTGATAAGGTGTCACCGTGGGGAGTTTGGTTAACGCCCTGGGTAGACTGATTCGCTATGTGTCTCCTACCATTATCTGGAACCTACCAGCCGATGGCGTATCCAATTTCGCCCTTCGGAGACACAGCGCCCCAAATGGTTCCGTGGTCCTCATCGTATCGTATCGCCATGACCTTGCCATTGGCCCAACCGTCGCGGGTGACCACCTCGTGTCCCCGGCTTTTCAGCTGGTCCCTTACTTTTCCGGGAATCCGGGACTCCACCATCAGACGGCCGGGATAGGCCTCTCTGGGATAGAAGGAGGATGGAAAGTGCACCGAGTGAACCGTGGGGGCATCCAGCGCCTCCTGCAGGTTCATGCCAAACTCCACGTAGTTTAGGAAAAACTGAAGGGTCCATTGGTCCTGAGCGTCGCCGCCCGGAGTGCCAAAGGCCAGGTAGGGCCGGCCCCCCTTGGTGACCATGGTGGGAGTAAGCGTGGCTCGGGGCCGTTTGTGGGGAGCCAGGGCGTTGGGTCGTTCTGAATTAAGGTAAAACATTTGGCCCCGGGTGCCCAGAGGAAATCCCAGCCCTTTGATGACCGGAGAGGTGCCAAGCCAGCCACCACTGGGAGTGGCGGCCACCATGTTTCCCTCGCGGTCCATGGCGTCCAGGTGGGTGGTATCGCCGACATGGGCGTGGCTCATGCCCAGGTCTTTTATGATGCCGGCTTCCAGGCCCAGGGATAGCCGGTTGTCCTCGCCTACCGGGCGGGTGGCGTAGGTCGGTATCCCGGCCCCTACATCCCCCGGCCGCATCTCCATTGAGGCTCTCTCGCTGATCTGCTCACTTCTAGCTGAGCCGTATTCCGGCGATAGGAGCACGTCCCAGGGCGCTGGGTCGAAATTGGGATCACCGTAATAGGCTTCCCGGTCGGCAAAGGCCAGCTTGGATGCTTCGACCCAGGTATGCAGGTAATCGGCCGAATTATGCCCCATCTTCTTGAGGTCAAAGTTACTCAGAATGCTCAGCTGCTGCAGGAAGGTAGGTCCCTGGGTCCACGAGGGACACTTGTGCACTTCCAGGTCTCGGTACTGAAGCGATGCTGGCTCCTCAATTTCAGCCTGCCAATCGGCCATGTCCCGCTGAGAGAGCAGCCCCTTATGGGCTACGCCGCTGGCGTCTTCTACCGGATTATCCGAGATAAACTGGACAATCCTTTCGGCAATATCGCCACAATAAAAGGCGTCCCTAGCCGCCTCTATACCGGCAATTCTTCCCTTGGCGGCTGAACCCGATTCGGCGCGACACATAGCCTTGAGCGCATTGGCAAAGTCCGGATTCTTGAAGACCTCGCCCACCTCGGGCACCCTCCCGCCTGGGCAATAAACCTCCACGGTGGTCGGGTATAGCTCCAGGTATCTGGGAAGGAAGGCGCACAGTGTGTCGTGGAGACGCCGGTACATCGGGTAGCCGTTTTCGGCAAGCTCGATGGCCGGCTGAAGAATTTGGGAGAAACTCATGGTCCCGAACCGGGTAATCGCCGTGGCCCAGGTTCCCACCACGGCCGGCACGCAGGCTGGAAGGTAACCATCGCCGGGGATAAGGTCGATGCCGTTTTCCCGGCACCAATCCAGGGTGAAAGCCTGGGGAGACCAGCCCATCCCGCTGACGGCGAAGGTCTTTTCTTCCTTTGCCGAGTAAAGCAGCAGCGGCACCTCTCCGCCAATGCCGCAGCTGGTCGGCTCCAGCAAGTTCAGGCAGAAGCACATGGCGGCAGCGGCATCAACGGCGTTTCCCCCTTGCTCCATGATGCGGAAGCCCGCCGCCGTAGCCAGGTAATGTCCCGAGGTGACCACGCCGCGAGTCCCCATGATAATTGGGCGGGTAGTAAAAGCTGCCATGAGTTGCCTCCTAAACCCAAGCAAAGTTAGGGCTGGAAAGAGCCGGCTTTACTGCCTAGCTCCAGCCAGCCGGTACCAAACGGGTTAGCGATTAAGAAATTATCTCAGGCCTCTGCATCCCGGGTGGATCGTCCTTCGACAAGCTCAGGACGAACCTGCGGTTTTCTTTATCCGTTCATGGCGAACCGATCGAACCACGTTTTGGGTCAGCGATTAAAGCGCCAATTAGACTGCCCAACCTGGCTCAGAGATGTCTATGACCACGCCGTCAGGACCGGCCCACTTCGACTCGGCGCGGCCGGTGGCTTCCCGGGGTGTGCCGACCCTTTCCCGGGCGGTCAGCAGCTTCCCCTGCGCTTCTTCGAGACTACGGCTGGTTGCGTCCAGATCATCCACCTGAAAGCCGATGTGGTGGATGCCGCTGTAGTTGAGACCGTTGGGGCCCAGGTCGGCGTCCTGTTCGGTTTTGGGGACCAGAATAGTCAGGTTAATGTAGCCATCGGACAGCAATACCTGGCGCTCGTTTCTGGTTACCTCGTGCATGTCGAAGGCCGCCTGGTAGAAAGCGGCTACCTCCGCCGGGTTTTCTGCTGTTATCGCGATATGCCTGATTTTGGCCATCAGCTGTGTCTCCTTCAATTAATTACGCATCAACCTGAGAAGAGGTTATACCACCGGGGCTCCAGGGTCCAGAGGGCCGGTTGCAAACTGGGGCGGCGGGGATTCCCTGTTGGCAAATTAACTCTTCGAACCTACTGCCGGGCGAATACCCCCGGCCTCTCATATGGAGGAATTCCAGGGGCTGCTGGTTGGCACCCTGGCTATCACCATTGGCGAAGCTGGTCACTTCATTGCTGGGATGCCGGATACCACCCGCCCGGTTTAACCTTAAGCTCCAGATGCTGCTTGAAATCCGCCGTGTGCTTCAGCGCCTCCTCTAGCAGGGAGCCACTGCCTTGCAGCCCACGCTGCCAGGTCTTCTTATCGACCGTGCCTAGCGCTATGTAATTATTGCCAATCACCTCTGGTGCGACGGACCAGAATTGATTGGCCAACTCCGCTTCCAATTCATCTTGGTGCACGATCATTACCTCGCACCGGGTGCAATAGCGGCACGTTTTTCCCAGGGCCATCAGTCCCCACCCATCAATGTGGACCAACAACGCAAACTTCCGCAGGTGTGTTGGCCTATGGCACTCGGGACACTTACTGAGTCGTTCCTCCGGGTGCCGATTGAGGAGGAAGGAATAACGGGGCGGCAACTTGCCTACCTGTGTTTTAGCCATAGCACCATTCGTCCAGATGGAGATGAATACGAACGCCCTCTAATTGTAGTTTGTACCGCGTTGCTGAGGTGTAATCATTCTGCTTGGCCATTATACGTTGATGAGAACCTCCGAGACCGCGCCAAGCGCACTATGGCCTCGGGTAGTTACGGCATGCGCATCTTTGCCCGGGACTCGTGTACATATGTAAAGGAAGACCTCAGCCACTCTCCTTGTTTATCTGCTTCTCCAGGTGTGGGATTTTGGACGCGGGTTAGGGGATGGAGGGCATTTCGCCAGCCTAATCGGTGTTATAAGGTTTTTCCTCACCGTGGTCTCCACAAATATCCGCAGGTTCACTGCCCGAACCTCCCGGAATACAAAACCACTGCTACCGCGGTTGCCAGGTTGAGGCTGGAAACCCCGGCAGACATGGGGATGGAGACGCGACGCTCGGCCGTCGCCATCAGCTGGCTACTGAGGCCGGCGCGCTCCGCACCGAAGGCGAGGATAGCCCGCGCCGGTATGGAACATTCCGGCAAAGGATCGCCGCCCGGGTCGATTACTACCAGCGGGCGGTCACAAACGGGAAGGGCAGCGGTCCGGGTAACCGGCAGGGCGAATTGCAAACCGGCCCCTCCTATCAAAGCGGCCGGGTGCCAGGGGTCCTGGGTCCCAATGGTCAGGACTCCCGCCGCCCCGGCTGCCGCCGCCACGCGGACCGCCGCGCCGATGTTGCCCAGATTCCTGGGCCTCTCCAGCAGCACGACTGGAGACAGCGCCGGGTTATTCAACAGTTCGGTGAGGGACACGGTAGGACGTCGCGCGATGGCGATTACCCCGGTGGGCGGGGCCAGGGGCGCCAGCTCCTCGAAGACATCTGCTGAAACCTCGGTGACCTGCCCATCTAATGCGCCCGCGATATCCGGTGCATGGTTCGCGGTTAACCTGGCCAGCTCCGCGACGTTCAGGCATACGACCTCCATCAGCTCCGCGCCGAAGCGAATCGCATGTTTTATCGGGTGGAATCCTTCGAGGAGCGCCAGGGACGGGTCGCTACGCGCGCCGCGAAAGCGTTCGACCAGTGTTTGATGACTCATGATTTCATCTGTAATGCTTTGGTGTAGGACGTAGGTCCGAACTCCCGGTTGCCGGCGTGACGCCCCCAACTCCGCCAGGGGATGTGGTAATGAGACTTAAGGTGAGCTGCTTCTTCAGCAATCACCAGTCCGGCAATCACCAGTAAGGTGGTGGCTCCGGCAGCGGTTGACCACAACGGCACTTCCCTTGGCCTGGGTCGTAGTCGGACATCTGTCCGCAAGTTGTGCAGCGCACCCACAGGGCGTTGATCCGGTCAGGGACCCAGACACTGGTCATAAACCCGGCACAAAAGTCCGCACTGAAAATTCTATCCATCGCCTCTTTGTGGGCGCTACTCTGAAGTAACTGTCTCGGAGCATCAGCATTCTCCCAGGCCGTGGTGGTGAGCATTCTATGGCCGTTGCGAGCCAGGAGAGCGCTGATAAAACCTGGCATCTGGGCCAGTTCTTGCAGAATCCGCTGACTGTAGCCACGTACTTCTTGGACTTCTTCCTCTGACCGGACGGATATGGAAGTGATGCTGAAGGCGCCAGGGCGGGTGAGGTTGCCCAGTTGCAAGTAGACACTGTCCCCAAAAGAGACCGGGCCAATTGAATAGGGCTGCACAATCGTCTGAAGGCCAAGTTGTTCTACAAATGTCTTCTGATCGAAGTAGCCCTGGACTGAGCGAATCTTGTCGCCTTCGATTGTGAAGAAGTCGGCACCGGGCAGGGCAACCGACTGGCCCGTTGGTGGCCCTCCCCCGAATGATCCGGTGTTGGTGCCTTTCATCAGCCATTGGGCAGCTACGATTCCGTCATTGGCAGGGCTGACGCTTACCAGGTCAAAGGAGAGGTCTGGGAATGCCGAGAACAGACCGCCAGTGTACTCAGTCAACGCCTGGCCGGTTAGCGCTCCGCCGGAGGCCGGGTCCATGTATGTACCACCCTCAGCAAAAGTGGCCACTATCGCAGAAGGGTCACGACTGTTCCAGGCATCGAAGTATTTCCGCGCAACATCTACGGCGTTCATTGCGTTACTCCATACACCCAAATGCACCGGTATCATATCTTGATAGCATACCCGCAGCAAGGTTGGCTCTCCTTATAGAAAGCCAGGAGAAGCCGGCGTGGAAGCCTGCCTGCCGCCACCTGATTCCTGCCGCAGCGGAGACGTCTTTCTGGGTTAGGCCGTCGGGGCAGGCACGGGCCGGTTCGGGCGTGGGCCCTTGGGCCTAATGCCTTGGGGCTAATCATTGACAAGGCGGGTATGAAATACGGATAATTTACCTCGAATCTTGCCCAACCTGGCGGTATAGTAGTCCTATCCGTAACTTGCGCAGGAAACCGGTCAAACTACGCAGAGGGGGTAACCCAGTGGCTAGTGAAGACATAAAATTGATGGCTCACCTAATGCGGCGCGGCGGCTTCGGAGCCAGCCGCGATGAACTGGAAGCCCTAGCCCGGCAAGGGTACGAGGCAACGGTCGAAGCGCTGTTAAATCCGGAAACCCAGGAACCATCCGACCACTTGGAGTTTCTCCGGTACCACCCCGGCTTCTGGAAGACCATAACCTCTCCCGGCATGGGCAGCGCGCCCTGGCTTTATGACTTGATCAACACTCAAAGGGTGCTGCAGGAGAAGATGGCGCTTTTCTGGCACCAGGTCTTCGCCACCGGTCAGTCGAAGATCGACCACTGGCATGAGGTGCAGAACCAGGTCGATATGTTCCGTGAGTTGGGCATGGGAGACTATCGGGAGTTGCTGCTGCAGCTGGCCAGAAATCCGGCCATGATCTACTGGCTGGACAACTGTGACAACCATGCCTACGCCGTCAACGAGAACTGGGGTAGGGAGCTGTTGGAGCTGTTCAGCATGGGGGTCGGTAATTACACCGAAGATGACGTCCGGGAATGCTCCCGGGCCTTCACTGGTTGGACCCTGGCACCCATGATCCCCCGCAATGCCCATGGCAGGTACGACTGGGGATTTGAATACCGCGAAGAGGACCACGACGATGACGAGAAGACCTTCCTCGGCCACACTGGGCGGTTCAACGGAGAGGACATCATTGACATAATCTGCCAGCAGCCGGCCACCGCCCGATTCATCGCCCGGCACCTTTACAATTTCTTTGTTGCCGATGAAGCCCAGGTTCCAGCCTGGTCCGTTACCCCGCCCCAGGACCCGGAGGCGATAGAAACCCTGGCCAACGCCTTCACCGAGTCCAATTACAACATTACCGAAGTTCTCCGGGTCCTGTTCCTGTCCGATTTCTTCAAGGAGGCGCGCTACGCCAAAATCAAGAGTCCAGCCGAGTTGGTGGTCAGCACCTTGAGGCTGGTGGGGGGCTACGAATTCCCGGCGCCGGGCATCGGTAATCTTTCCAAGGAGCCGGGATACATGGGTCAGGAACTGCTGAACCCTCCCAGCGTGGAAGGCTGGCACACCGGCGTCGAGTGGATTAACAGCGGGGCCCTGATGAAGCGCGTTAATTTTGCGGCCGACATGGTGGGAGACGTCAGCAGGCCCGGCGTTGCCGCAATGGTTGACCGACTCCGAAGCCTGGGGGACCTTACCCCGGAAGCCCTGGTCGATGGTTGCCTGGACCTGATGGGACCCCTGGAGGTGCGGGAAGAGAATAGGCAGCAGTTAATCGACCACGCCAACGAATCGGGCGCCCTTCGCTGGGGAGATGGTAATGGTGCCGGCACCGACCCGGCTGCCGAAAGGGTGGGCGAGATGTTGCAGTTGATAGTCTCCATGAGAGAATTCCAGTACGCATAGTCCCAAATGTCACCCCGAGGGAAGCGAGGGGTCTAAAGTCCCTGGGAACGTGGCCCAAACGCCATTGGCTATGATGTCCCTACATTACTAACGTTAAAGGTTTCGTGGGCCCAGGGTTTAGATTCCTCAGTCGCGGAGTTTATCCTTGTATCTTAAACAGTGAGTTTTACAATATAGGTGCCGAGCCGCAGGGCTCCTTCGGAATGACAAAGCTAATTTGTCCCAATAAGCAAAGTTCGGGAGGGCCAGTATGACAACGAACAGAAAGGACCCGGTGCTGGTAGTTTTGCAGCTGTCTGGCGGCAACGACTATCTCAACACCGTCATTCCCTACTTGGACCCCCTTTATCAGGATAATCGGCCGGCGGTGAGAATCCCCGAAGAGCAGATCCTTCCCATCGACCAGCAGGTGGGGCTCCATCCCAGCATGGGTCCCATTGCCGAGATGTATAGCAGGGGCGACGTGGCCATTATTCACGGCGTAGGCTACCCCAACTCCCCCCGCTCCCACTTCCGCTCCATGGATATCTGGCATACCTGCGAGCCGGATAAGATGGGCACCGAGGGCTGGCTGGGCCTGGCAGCCCGGGATCTGGACCCCCACAAAGAAAACGTGGTGACCACCGTCAGTTTCGGTCCCAGCCTTTTCCGCGCCGTTGCGGTACCAGGAGTGCCGGTGGCTTGCGTTGATAATCTGGAGGGCTACGGCCTGCTCACCGGAATTGCCAGCGATGAGCGCCGGAGCAAGATTCTGGACCGGTTCACTCAGATGTACTCCCCGACGGTTGGCCGGGACTGGGTGATGGATTACCTGGGGGAGACTGGGTTGGAGGCCATGAAAGGGGCCGACATCCTCAAGGTCGCTCCCGGCATGTATTCCTCCGGCGTAGAGTACGCCGACACCTCCATTGCCCGCAAACTGAAGGGAGTGGCTCAAGTGCACCTGGCAGACCTGGGCACTCGCATCTTTTACTGTGACCACGGCAGCTTCGATTCCCACGCCAATCAGATGGGAATGCACGCCACGCTTTGGACCGAGGTCTCAGAGGCGGTATCCGACTTCTTCGCCGATTTGCGAGAGCACGACGCCGCCGACAATGTAATCATGCTGCTTTTCTCCGAGTTCGGACGGCGCGTCCACGACAACGGCTCTGGAACCGACCACGGCGCCGCCGGTGCCGCCTTCGTTATTGGCGAGCCGGTCAAGGGTGGGCAGCACGGCGAATATCCCTCTCGCAGGGCCGAGGACTTGCAGCAGGGTGATTTGGTGCCCAACCTGGATTTCCGCGGGCTTTATTCCACCGTTCTGGAGGACTGGCTGGGGTTGGACGCGACCCCCATTGTTAAGGGTAGCTTTGAGAAGCCTATTTTCCTCTAGGGGGGTGTTTAAAAACCCAATCCCTCCCCTTTAGCAAGGGGGAGTGACTTATTAAACATCTTCTAGGCCGGAGCGCCGGTCGAATCCATCTTTTTCTGGGAGCAAGAAATGGTCACGCAAATAGTTGCCGGCCGGGTTTACGACTACAGCCACAGCGTGGGCCGGGGTGCCGCTTCGGGCTTGGGCTTCAACCTGGCTATCGACCTGGCTCTCGGCCAGGGTGATGTAGTGTATGTCCTCAGCCGGGGGTCCGAGTTTGTTACCTCCGTGCCCTGGGACCGTACCGCTCGGGGCAGCCGGGTCAGCACTATCACCATTGGCGGCGAGCCCGGTGATGAGGAATTCATCTCCGAATTCGGCAAATACGGTTCCGAGGAAGGCCAACTGATCTGGCCTGCCGGGCTAGCTCTGGACCGTCAAGGGAACATCTATGTTACCGACGAATGGTTGAACCAGGTTTTAACCTTCGACCCGGAAGGAAATCTCCTGGCTCGCTGGGGAAGCTCCGGGGATGGGGATGGTCAGTTTAACGGCCCTTCGGGGATGGTCTTCGACCAAGAGGACAATGTCTACATTGTGGACAGCCGCAACCATCGGATTCAGAAGTTTACCAGGGGCGGCGTTTTTCTCGCCAAATGGGGCACCCTGGGCAAAGACGACGGCCAGCTAAACACGCCCTGGGGAATAACCATCGACCACGAGGGCTGCGTATACGTCGCGGATCACAAGAATCATCGGGCTCAGAAGTTCACGGCAGAAGGGGAGTTCATCGCCAAATTTGGCAGCTACGGCAGCGGCCGGGGCCAGTTGAACCGGCCCTCGGACGTGGCGGTGGATCCGGATGGGGACGTCTATGTTTGCGACTGGGGTAATAATCGGGTGCAGCTTTTCGATCCCAGCGGCAGGTTTGTCACCAGTTTCCGTGGCGATGCCCGGGAACTCACCAAATGGTCCAAGATGATCGTGGATGTAAACCCCGAGAGCCTCAAGCGCCGGCGGGAGGTGCGCAGCCTGGAGCCGGAATGGCGGCTGGCTATGCCCCGAGCGGTTACCTTCGATGCCCGCAAGGGGCGCCTGATGATAGCCGACACCCAGCGGAATCGGATACAGATTTACAATAAGCTCAAGGATTATGCCGAGCCGCAACGCAACCTGTAATTGCGTCTGAAACAAGTTCCTTGAGGTTGTTTAGTACAGCGACCAACTGAAACTACTACACACGACCTCACCCCCATTCATCAAAACCAACTGTACGATGCGGTAGTAGGGGTTGTTACAGATGTCCCTTTCCAGTTAAGCGAAGACTAGGAGGGGCCGCCATA